>DATHUN010000168.1:0-4259 GCA_035462205.1 Anaerolineales bacterium | reverse complement strand
GGTGCCAGTGTGTCATGGTCGGTTTCTAGGTCAAATCGCTTGTCTGGGAAAATAGGTGTAAGGCTCTCAAAAACAGGTCGGCGGGTGGCCTCTTCAGGGTCCAAGCCGTTGATCGATTCAACCTTCAATAAACCATAATGTCGCTCGCTCTCACGAGGAGGACGGACCTGTCCGATGACCAGGTCGCCTGCCCTGAGATCGTGTCGGCGGAGCTGCGCCTGGGAGACGTAAACATCCTGGTCGCTGATTCTGTAATTGGGGGAACGCAGGAAGCCGATGCCTTCGCTCATGATTTCCAAAACGCCGCCGCGCAGCTCGATGCCTTCCCTCTGTGCCTCGGCTTCCCGGATCATCATGGCAAGCGATTCTTTCTTTAAGCGGGTGGCATTGGGAATATTCAGCGACTTTGCCATTCCGCGAAGTTTGGAAAGTGGTTCGTTCTCAAGTTCTAGTATTTTCATATTTTTTCTCGTTGGGTGGGATGTGGGCATGGAATACGAATGGACCAGCGTTGCGCTAGGCAGGCTGGTGATTACCCTTAGGTTGTTGGTGAATGTGGATTTTTTATCAAGTTTTTGTCGGCGTGCCCCGTGCCAGGATAGATCACTGGGCAACGGGTCAGGCAATCATGAAAGTCTGTCAAGTAACTGGGGAGTTAATTTATTATAGCATGTTCGAATCGTCAGTGCAAGCAATATTTACATTCCTAACGGATTTACAAGAAGCTTGTTATCGTTCGAGCTCCTCTAAAATTTGGTTTTTTAGGTCCGATAGGCGGCGGTAGAGACCTACCTCGTCCAACAGTTCTTGGTGAGTGCCATGTTCTACGATTCGACCTTTATCCATTACTAGGATCTCATCTACATTTTCCAGCCCGATCAAGCGATGCGTGATCAGCAACGTTGTCTTTCCTTTTGTGGTTTCAAATAATGTGTCCAGTACCTGTTTCTCGGTCACAGGATCCAGATTTACAGCGGGTTCATTGAAGCTCAGAATCAGTGCATCTTTTAGTAAAGCCCGGGCAATTGCCAACCGTTGGCGTTCTCCCCCAGCGAGCCGTATGCCCTGTTCTCCAATGAGCGTCTCATAGCCTTTGGGCAGCCCTGCAACAAATTCATGGATATGGGTCGCCTTAGCGGCCTCTTCAGTCTCCTCTTGACGGACGTTGGTGTTGAAAAAATAGCTGTTCTGCGACACCAGAGCCAGCTGCTGCCGGACCTGATCCGGGTCCAGGCGCTTGAGCGACTCGCCACCAAATCTAACTTGTCCTGCCTCGTAATGCCAGAAACGAAACAGGAGATTGTTGATCATACTTTTGCTCGCGCGGCGTGGTCACTCCCATGCGAGGCAACGCAGTATAATCACTTAAAACTTTAGCTGAGGTCTTCTATGATTGATCCCGTAATTTTCACAATTCGAATAGGAAGTTTTCAATTTCCTCTTCGTTGGTATGGCGTGATCGTGATGATCGGCGTCATCGTCGGCTCTCTGATCGTTGAGCGCGAGATTCGGCGCCGCGGCGAAAATGGCGACCGTATTTGGGATGCCCTGATCTGGGTGTTACCGGCCGGCATTATTGGCGCCCGCCTATGGTATGTAATAAATGCTACACTGGGCGGTAATCGTTATTACATCGAGAATCCTGCCCAGATTATCAATATCCCTCAAGGTGGATTGCATATCTTTGGCGGGCTCTTGCTTGGCGGCCTCGCTCTGCTTTACTACCTACGACAAAATAAATTAGATCCCTGGATCTTTCTTGATGCAGCCGGGCCCGCCATGTTGGTAGGTCAGGCAATTGGCCGTATCGCCAATTTCATCAACCAGGAACTCTACGGTCCACCGACAACTCTTCCATGGGGGATTCCGATCTCTGCAGAACACCGTCTGCCTCAATTTGCGAATTTACCTGCATCTACTCGATTTCATCCCACGTTTGCTTACGAAATGATCTGGAATATTTTGACGGCAAGTCTGCTTTTATGGTTGGCACGGCGGTACGATAAACGCTTAAAGCCAGGGACGATTTTTGCAGGCTGGTTGATTGCCGCCGGCGTGGGACGGACGTGGATCGAGCTATTCTTCCGCCCCGACCAGCCAAAGATTCCCGGCTGGGGATTGAGTTATTCCGGTCTCATCTCGGCGTTGATGGCAATTGTGGGTATCGTCATGTTGTTGGTGCGCTATAAAAAACTCAATTTGGCGTTTGCCCAAAATTGGGAAGAGGAGTATCAAGTTGGCATGCAGCCTGTAACTGTTATGGAAGAGCAGCCCGTCAAGAAGACGATGAAAACGAATCGAGAATCTACCTTGCGCAAAAAAGCCAGAGCTAGGATTGCGGAACGGAAAGCAGAAAAAGAAACACCGCCGCGTACCACAAGGGCAAAGAAATCCCCTTGATCTCATGTCGTTGCCCTGCCTGCTTTTGGCGGGGTAGCGGGCAAGGCGCCGCACTCTCCTTGCAAGGGATAACGCCCGTCGATGAGTTCTACTTGACTATACGGGGATTGCTTTGTCGGACTATGTCTTCCTCGCAATGACATAAAAATTATCCCGAAGAGAACTTCGGGAGTTTTTGTTTAATCCACTGCTGAGACCGTCACCGTCTGGTTTTCGACCCCTGCGCTGACATCGTCACGCCTGTCGAAGCCGAAACGCTCAAAAATATCGGCATACATTTCGACGATCTGCTTGCGGGTGAATCCCATCTCCTGATACGAGTAGACATGGTCCGTTCGGAAGGAGAGCGTGTCTTTCACGGCAGCGTCGACAATGTCGTCGAGACCAGGCTTATCCGGGTAGCCAAACTGCTCATAAAACGAGCGAATAACATGCTCGGGGCGTTGGATCAAATCTTCGTAGTTCAGAATCAGATGCCGGGGCGAAGGATGCGCATCCAAGTATTGCAGAGGGTAACGGTACCAGTGCTGGGTGAAGTCCACAATTTCATCCAAGTAAAGATATTTTTCCTTTGGCTCGGTGAACACGCCTCGCGCATAGTTAATCCAGGAAACAGTGGAAGGGAGCATGTCTAGCGGATTACGCGCCAGATAGATAATGCGCGCATCCGGGAAGAATTCGAGCAGCGTCTTGATTTTGGGACTGAACGCCGGGTTTTTGGCGACAAAATATTTCTTGCCCGTGGCGTACATATGTCGCTGCAACATGGACTTGTAGAATTTCATGATGCGGCGCTTATGATCGGGAGAAAGTGCCTCGTCAAAATGCTGGTAGTTCGGCATCTCGTCCATGAACGGGAAGAGGAAGCTGACCCAGAACGAATCCCAAATATGCAGCAGGATGTTCTCGTCTTCTTCCGGTTGGAAGAACGAAATACGATGGATCTTGAATTTGCCGAGTGTCGCCGCGTCAAACTTATACAACAGGCGATGTACATGTCCGCCGAGTTTTTTGTCGAGCTGAGAAAAGAATTGAGTGATCTTCTTTTGCGTAACCGAGGGACTGAGATAGATGTCCCAGATGGTCAGGCTGGTAAAGGTTTCGGCATCACGGGAGAGTAAACGGTGTAGGAACGTCGAGCCGCTTCGTAGATTCCCAATAATAAAGAGTGGCTTTTCGATCGGCTGGGTCTTGTGACCCGGGAAAAGAACGTCATCCAAGAAAAAGCTCAGCCAATGGATGAGCGACCCGATCGGCCACACTGTATAAAACATGAGCAAAAAGATGATGCGTTTACGGGTCAGTCGAGCGGGGGTATTTTTGGAGGCAAAGAAAGAGCGATAGGTGGTTCGCCAAAACAGGCGGAAATTGTAATACATACAGCTTGAGTATCCTTACGTGGCGTACAAAGAAAAAGCCCGTTTGGGCTCTCTCCTTCGTTATTCTAACAGGAATTAAATCTTTTGGATGAACGGAAGGTTATAAATTTCGATCCCACTAATTCGCTATTTCCGTAAGAATTCCAAGGTTCGTTGCCAGGCAGTTTCGGCAGCTTGTGGATCGAACTCAGGGCGGTCCTCTTCAAAGAACCAGTGGCTCATATTTGGGTAGATATAAAAGTTCGGGTCTAGCCCCGCACTATGCATGTCTCTTTCCATGGTGCGGATTCCGTCCAGCGGCTCCCATTCATCGACATCCGAAAAATGTCCGATGAGCTCCGCTTTGACTTGTGTGAAATCTGCATCAGAAACTCCATAAAACAAGACTACTTTACCAATGTCATCGGGACGTTCCCCTGCTAACTCCAGAGCCCAAGCTGCGCCCATCGAGAATCCAATGACTGAAAGCGGCTCGCTCCG
>DATHUN010000167.1:0-3207 GCA_035462205.1 Anaerolineales bacterium | reverse complement strand
GAAACGCGTACTTCCGAGATTCAAGCCTCAGCCGAATGGCTGCAGCAATTTGAATCAGGTCCATGGGCGTTTGCTTATCCATACGGTGGTCTGTCAGCAGACTCGCCTGCATTGCTAAAGAAGCATGGATTTGTCGCTGCGTTCACGACGAAGGAGCAGCTTCAACACCCCGATCCCTATTACATAGGAAGGCTGGATGGCGAAGAATACGCCCAAAATGGGGATAAGGATGCCTAAAATTAAACCTGTCCGTTTTGGTGTTGTTGGCTGCGGGAGTGCTTCCGTTCCGGTGTGTGAGGCGATCACCACATCGTCGTTCGCAGAACTTACTGCCGTCTATGACGTGAATCACACTCTGGCAGAGGAACTCAGCCAGCGATTTTATGTCTCAGCGACGGAAACATTCGAAGAATTGCTCAGCAACGCCCTGGTGGATGTGATCTATGTAGCTGTGCCTCATTATCTTTTAGCGCCTCTGACACGCCAGGTCCTGCGAGCCGGTAAACACGCGTTGACCGAAAAACCGTTGGGAATTTCTCTGCAAGAGATCGATGAGCTGATAAAAACCGCCACCGAACGGAAATTGTCTTTGGGCGTCTTTTATGAAATGCGCTATGCACCTGCCCATGCATTAGCACGCGAGTTCGTTCAAGCCGGTGCGATCGGAAACATTATTGGCGTTCAAATTCAGACTTTGATTGACAAGCCGCCGACCTATTGGCAATCAGGCTATAGCGGTCGTTCGACGAATCCCTGGCGTTCCATCAAGGCACAGGCAGGTGGCGGCGTGGTCTTGATGAATACCAGTCACCTTTTGGATGCACTCTTCTACGTGACCGGGTTGACCGTGACCAGTGTTTGCGCGGAAACAGCGACACTGGTGGCAGATGTGGAAGTGGAAGATATCGCGGCTGCCACCTTGCGCTTCGACAACGGCGCCGTGGGAAGCTTGATTTCCGGTGCTCATATCTCTGGCGCAAATAATGATGAGTATTGTTCCATCTATGGCACCCAGGGTCAAATCCGTTTGCCGGACCCATATGGATCGGATCCACTACGAATATATTTGAAGCAGCCATACCATCAACTTGCTTCAGAGCAATGGCATTCCATTTCTTTGGAACCCGTTTCCGTCTATCAGCGCGCAATTGACGAGTATGCAAGAGCTGTGCAATCCGGTAGCTGCACGCCCATTGACGCAAACGCTGCACGGCAGGTTTTATCTGTGGTATTAGGCATCTATCGATCTGCCGTAGAGAAAAGAAGTATTCCAATGATGTGAAGGAGGTAGTGATGCACGAAATTGACTTACGTGGAATCATCCCGGCAATTGTGACCCCCATGACGGACGAAGGCGAGTTGGATTTGCCGACATTGAAACGATATGCTCAATGGCTGGCGGACCAGGGTCCGGTGGCTCTCGCCGTGAACGTGGATACGGGAGAAGGTCCACACCTGACCGCCGAAGAAAAGCGGCAAACGTTGGAGACCGTCGCTGAAGCAGTCGCGGGGAAGTGCAAAGTGGTCGGCGGTGTCGCGGGACCCTCAACGGCACAGGGCGTGGCAAATGCGCGTGCCGCGCAAGCCGCCGGATCGGACGCGCTGCTGGTCTTCCCCATCCCGGCATTTTTGGGTCTGCCACTTAATCCCGAAGTGCCTTATCGCTATCACGCCGCCATCGCCGAGGCAGTTGACCTGCCCTTGATTCTCTTTCAGCTGCAGCCGGCGCTTGGCGGTGTGCTATTCACGACAGAGATTCTGCACAGGCTGATCACCATCCCGTCGGTGACGGCCATCAAAGAAGCGTCCTTCGATGCCATGCGGTTTTTACAAGTAAAAGCTGCGCTGGAATCAGCCAGCAGAAAAATAACCTTTCTCACCGGCAACGATAACTTTATCTGCGAGAGTTTTATTTTGGGCGCGGAAGGCGCACTCTTGGGCTTCAGCACGATCGGCACACGGGAACAGGTAAGCATGCTGCAGGCCGTCCAGCGCGGTGACTTTAATGAGGCACGCGAGCTTGGCAGCCGTCTGCAACCTTTGGCAGATGTGATCTTTGCTCCGCCCGTCACGGATTATCGGGCGCGCACAAAAGAGGCTTTGAAGATGTTGGGAATTTTGGAAAATACTACAGTGCGTCCGCCTCTTCTACCTATTCAGCCGTCGGAGCTTGAAACGGTTCGAAAGGCCTTGCTAAGTGCAGAGCTACTGCTATCTCCAGCGAGCCGATAAAAAGCGAGACTCAAGATGCTTTGATAAGGGTACTTGAGTCTCTCCGACCAAAACCGGAACACGTCCATCGATGGAATAGGCTTGGCCCGTCTTTCCACCTTTGGAGGACAGCTTGTTCCAGGCAGGTTTAATTGTAGCAGAGGAACGAGATAGCGAGCCGTATTGAAGTTTCAGGCATGGAAAGGAGATTCTGGCTACTCATAGGTGTACCTGAACCGATCGTTGTTAGCGTCACCTTTATCCTTATGACACGGAGGAGTAAACATGAAATCGCAGATTCGAATCGCGTTCGTTTTGGTGAGTCTTTGCAGTATCTTCCTAACGCAATGTTCACCGCAGGTCGTAGCGACTGCTGTACAGGTAGTTCAAACACAAGTCGTCGTTCAGACACAGCAGGTCGAAGTCGTCGTGACTGCTACGCCTGCGCCTGCCTCAGGCGAAGTGAAAGTTCTGCTCATCGGTAAACCGGATGAAGACAGTATTGATCCGGTAAGCGGAGCGAACATCCCGGGCGTTCAGCATCTCAAAGATATGTTTGAAGCCGCACATCCCGAAATTGACATGCAAATCATCAACATCCCCTGGGGCTCCGGTTCAACTGGCTATGGACCCAAAACTGAGTCTATGATTCAGGCGCAGGAAGCATGCGTTTATCTGATGCCGGGCGCATTTCAATATGGACGCCGCGGCTACCTGGAGAACCTGGATCCATGGATCAAAAACGATCCGACCTTCAAAGATGTATGGCCGGGTGATTATCTCGAGCAATGGCGCGGTTGGGGACCCGGGAACCCTGATAATCAATGGGCGCTGCCGTACAGTGGCGGGAATCGCGTCATCCATTATGATGCCGTGCTGTTCGATCAATGGGGCGTGGAACCCTTGAGCCAGCATCCGACGCTCAAGGAAATTGAAGAAAAAGCCAAAGCCATGACGGGCAAAAACCCCGTAACGGGCGAGCAAAACTATGGTTAC
>DATHUN010000166.1:0-5739 GCA_035462205.1 Anaerolineales bacterium | reverse complement strand
GTTACCATTGACATCAACCTCCACCATACCTTCTTTCGTTGGAACGAATCACAAAGGATGTCCGGGATGGATCCATACCTTTTGCATATCTAATAACGAAGCATTGCAAGAAAACGCACGGCTCCCCGCGGAGCACGATCGTCCCTGCGATAACATTCGAGTCAAACAGACAACTTATTTTGTAACTGCCAGCTGCGAAACGATTGAGTTCTCCCCCAATGGCGCGGCATGCCTATGCAGATAAAGCTGCCGCGCTGCGATCGTGAATGCCAGATCAACACATTAATCCACTCGTGGATCCAGTGCATTTTGATAGATTGTTCTCCGTGCAAGACCGTTCATTACAGAAATCCCGATCAGGTTGAAAAGGAACCACCCTGAGGGAAAGTAAATTGCATGGTCACTCGCCAGTAGAAAACCTTATTTCATGCCCGCCAGCACCCGTGTAATGACGGCATCGAGTAAGGCGCTATCGACCTGCCCGTCCAGCTTCGCCAGCACCGCCGAACGTATCCGTTGCTTGAGCTCTGCATCCGATGTATTGTCACGCGGTGCTTCGCGCGGATACGCGGCATACGTATTCACAGATGGACTCGATATCGCTTTCGGCGCAGAATGTTCGATACGATTGATCTTCATCTCATAGCGCATGGCGCGCTCCAAAGCGAGATCCGTCAACACCACATTGTCCGTCACGTCAATGGAAGTGAGACCGCGCGCCTTCATATCATCAATATCGCGTTCCGTATAGAAGATTTTCGGCATAACAATACCTCTGTCAGTGCGACCTTCGGGAAGCAATCTCATGATTCGTAGGAGATTGCTTCGCCCACTCGCTGTTTCAGGTTCGCAACAACCGATAGGGACTACCTCTCTGGTCGTCCATCCAATCCTTCGAGCGCGGCGACCGCTGCATTGCGCGCAGAGACAATCTCCGCTTCGGAGCCAGAGAGCCACATGCGACCAAAGCGACCGACGGACGACACATGCAGGATCTTGATGTTCGAGCCCTTCTCGGCTTCGTTACAGGCATAGTTGATATAGGCGGCTGGCGCGCATTCCAGCACCAGCATCGTCTCGCCCGGGACGAGCATCGATCCGCGGCGGAAGCGGTTCAACAACTGCGCCTGATAGGGGTCCACGTTCGTAATGATCTGCACTGAAGCAATGAACGGTTTGATACGTTCTTCTGGTTTCAAGCTCAGTCGCTCCAGGACGATGCGCCCTGCTTCCAACACTTCCGACTGCGCTCGCGAGTGGACTTCAAACATACCGAACTCGCGTTCAACGATTTGTGCTCCAGGCTTCGCTTCGGTCGCCTTCACGGCAATATCCACCAGGCGAAAAACTTCATTGCCTGGGGCAACTTCAATATAAAGCGATGCCATACCCTCTGTCGGCAGGTCACCTTGCGTGATGGTGCCTACAAACGCCGCGTACTGGGGCTGCATTCGGTCAAGATAAGAATAAACACGTAGTGAAAATGTATCAGCCATGATGCTCCATGATTCTCGGTGGTCGAGTAGCCCGGAATATTCGTTGTGCAGGGCCCATCGAGACCACCAATTTCGAATTTACTTGCTAGTGTTGGTCTCGATATGGCGGAAGATCACCGCCTAGTCGACCAACCAGTTTTATTTAATTATTCATCGCAATTCCAAGCGGAGTGACGAATAGCGGGTTGCCGGGTAAAACCGTCGCCACGCCTGTATATTCCTGAACTACTTCTACCATGCCCGGGTAGGCACACGTGCCACCCACCAGATAGATCCTGTCCACACGATGACCGCGAATATGACGGTTAATGATCGCGCCAACTTTTTCCATCACCGGGCGGATGATCGGAAACAATCGTTGCTGCTCTTTCGGATTCTTCTTCATCTCTTCCGCGTCTTCAAAGCTTGTTCCCGTCGAGCCGGCGATGACCAGTGAGAAATGCGTACCGCCTGTTGGCTCGTCGGCGGTGTAGACCACGTTACCATCTTTGAAGATGGCGATACCCGTCGTGCCGCCGCCCACATCCACAATCGCGCCGTCTTTGATTTGCAGTACATTGTTTGCCGCCGTCGGCTCATCGATTAGACCGGTGCAATCTAGCCCCGCACCATATAACACGTTCGCCGTTGCGCGCACCTCGGCTTGCGGCACACCCGGAGGATAGCCAGAGGCACCCGACGTCAGCTCGAAACCGAGTCGCTTTTCGACTCTGGCTTTCATCGCCCGCAAGAGATCCACCGCGCCGACAAAATCCACGACCAGCCCATCGCGTGTCACCTGCGCAAATTGATATTCGCCGGCGATCGGCATATACTGTTCATCTAATACAACAAGAACAGTGTATGCTGTTCCCAAGTCTACACCAACGTGAACCTTTGGCGGACGGAACGAATCGGGATTGCCGCGCCAGCTTTCGGTCGCGTTCATGACGCGGTCTGTCTGCTTTAAGATCTCATCTAGATTCGGATTCATCCGCTCATTTCTCGTTCCAATTCACCGGGAACACCACATACACAAAACGCGTCCAGTTCGGTGTTCCAAAGGTAATGCTCGATCCCTTGGGGATGTAGATCACATCGCCCGTCTTGCCACGCACTTGCTCAGTGCCGCGTGTGATAACCAACTCTCCTTCGAGCACAATGTCGATCTCGTCGTAGGTCAACGTCCACTGCATCTCGCCTTTGTCGAGCGACATGTATCCGACACCCATCGGCGAACGGTCCTGGGTGACGACCACATCCTTCAACCAGACGTTGGTGCCCGGCGTGGTTTTGCCTTCCAGAAACGGTTGCACCTGGACGTTCGACATGCGGACCACTTTCAACGGCGGAAGATTCGAAGACGGCGCGGCTTGTCTTAGACTGTGGTTTGAGTCCGTTTCGCGGATCAATTTCACACCCAAGGCGAACGCCGTATCGGTTGCCTCATGCGTGACGATATCTTCTGGCGCGAGCAACAGAGTCTCGACGCGATCGCGCGCGAGACGGCGAATATCTTCCGCAGTGAATAATTGACGCGGCATGAGGGTAGGTAGACACGTAAATAGGGAAACAGGTAAGCACGTTGTCGTGTTTACTTGCCCGCCCGTCTACTTGTGTATCTGTCTACTTACCGCTCGAACCGTTGCGTCCGCCGAAGGAGCCTCGTGTATTCTGCGGCAGGATCATCTCGACATCGGTGTGCGGTCTCGGAATGACATGGACAGAGGCGAGCTCACCGACACGCTTGGCAGCCGCGGCACCTGCATCCGTAGCAGCTTTCACTGCGCCGACGTCACCGCGCACCATCACGGTCACATAGCCACCACCGACATACTCACTGCCGATCAGGGTAACATTCGCGGCTTTAACCATGGCATCTGCGGCTTCGATCGCGCCGATCAGACCCTTGGTCTCGACCATTCCTAATGCAATCATGGAAACATCTACGGGCATGGCTTACTTCTCCTTTTGAATAAGGTTTTCGTCCGACTAGACATCGGATTTCAGAGATCGAAATTTTTAATCCCTGAAATCTGAGTTCTAATCTTTCTATCTATCGCGGTGGTTGAGTAGTTCCGAGCAATAGCAAGAAACGTATCGAAACCACCATGCTTCAAAAATATTTTGTTTTTATATCACTGCTGGTTTCGATATGCCCTTCGTTTCACCGGAGGCTACTCAACCAGCGGATTATTTCTTCAATTCCAACAACACTCTTCTAACAATCTCTTCCACTTGCGAATCCATCGAGGGCGACGCATGATTATTGCTTGAGGCAGGCAACGACGATGCTCCTCCGGTGAAGGCACGTCGCTGGGCGGGGTCATCTGTCGAGCCGGGAGCAAATGCAGCATCCGGTGCTGTGCGGATCTCATATGCCAGTTTCTTGACGTTATACAAATGGTGTACAGTGATGTTGTCACCTGTAATCGCACCACCCACGCCGCCGGAGCCCAGCGTCATGGAGGGCATCATCCCCGTGGTGTAGCCCGTAGTCCCGAGTGTGCCAAAGGTGTTGACCATGATGCGGAAGACCGGCTTCTCGAGACCAAATTGCATGATGACGTGTTCATCACGGGCATGGATAACGACAGAATGACCGCGTCCGCCGTAGTTGATCAGCTCGATACAGCGTTCACAACCCGCTTCCCATCCCTCAGCTTCATACCAACCCAGCACGGTGGTCAATTTTTCGCCAGAGAGTGGCTCCTCCGTCCCAACGCCTTTGAGCTTCACAACAAGAATACGAGCCCAATCAGGCACATGGAATCCATACATCTGCGCAAGTTGTTGTGGGCTTCTTCCGACCGCTTTTGGATTCGGCAAATGTCCCACAAATAAATTCTTTGCCAGGATTTGTTTGATCTTGTCATCGACGAAGAACGCGCCTTCCGCCTTCATCAACTCTTCGAGCTGCGCGGCGATTGGACGGTCCGCCACAACCGATTGTTCCGTGGCGCAAATCACCGAATGGTCGAACGCCTTCGAGGCGACGATATATTTCGCTGCTTTCGGAATATCTGCCGAGCGATCCACATAGACCGGGACGTTGCCAGGTCCCACCCCATAGGCTGGCTTACCGACCGAGTGCGCGGCGCGGACCATATCCGAGCCGCCCGTCGCCAAGATCACGGCGACGTATTTATGCTTCATTAATTCCTGAGTGCCTGGCAGCGTGACCTTGGTCATACAGGAAATAAGTCCTTTGGGCATGCCAGCCCGCTCCCCTGCCTCAGCCATAATGCGAATGGTCTCTGCGCAACACTTCGCCGCAAAGGGATGCGGCGCCACGACAATGGCATTGCGCGCCTTGACCGCGATCAATGTTTTGTACATGGTTGTTGAGGTTGGATTGGTGCTTGGCGTCAATGCCGCGACAACCCCCATCGGCCAGGCAATATCATAGGTCTTCTTGATCGGGTCATTGCGAATGACGCCAACCGTGGGAATATCCTTGATCGCTTCCCATAAGAGCTGCGAGGATAATAAATTTTTGAGTGTCTTGTGCTCTGGGACACCATAGCCCGTCTCTTCACTGGCCATTTTTCCAAGCGTGACTGCCGCGTCGGCGGCTGCCTGTGCCATCGCCGCGCAGACACGATCGACTTCCGCTTGAGAGGTGTGCAGGAATTTTCGTTGAGCATCACGCGCCTCGGTTGCCAGCGTGCGGGCTTCCTGGATGGAGAGAAGGTCATTGTCAAAGTCTGCCATAGTTTTTCAACCTCGGTGGTTGCGTAGGGCATTTTATTGTCCGTATCGAAACCAGCAATTTTATGTACACTTGTAATTGTTGGCCTTGATACGCCCCGAACCACACGGGGCTACTCGACCAACGGTGCTATTAATAATTAAAAGGATTATTCGCTACCTCTACTACTTTGTTTCGAAACGCAGCTGCCGCGGCAGCACAGGCGGGTTGGTCGCCTGTGAGCATGACGCCCATGTAGTTGGTCTCCGAGGGCGGCATGGTCAACGAGACAATGGTCACATCCGCGGCCTTGAGAGCGGCATCCAGTGCGACCAAACCTTCGTTTGGCGTTGCGACAAGGTAGGCAATCGGCGAACCAACGGGGATGTTGCATACCTGTGAAAGATAAGTTCCCGTCCTGGAAATGACATGGGGAAAGAAAGCAATCGAATCATCATCGTTGGCAGAATACCAGACCGCCTTGGTACGGATGTAATCGACCGCGGCGTTGAGCCCTGCTCGTACTTCGGCAGGATACGGTCCAGCAAGAATCGCCATGATCTCCCCTGACCA
>DATHUN010000165.1:0-12915 GCA_035462205.1 Anaerolineales bacterium | reverse complement strand
AGTGATCGCTGGATGCCTTCGATGCAGAATACGGCGAATTCGGCGCATACGGAGTATTTTCAGAGAAGTATCCCTCCGGCCCGAGTGAGCCAAAGACCTCATCGGTGGAAACATGCAGAAAACGGAAGTTTTTCTTCTCGTCCTCCGACAAACTACCCCAGTAGACACGCGCCGCTTCGAGCATAGTATAGGTGCCGACGACGTTCGTCTGCACGAAATCACCCGCGCTGACTATGGACCGGTCTACATGCGTCTCCGCTGCAAAATGCATCACACCGTTGGGATGATATTTTGTAAAAAGTAAAGAGACCAGTTGGTAATCGGTAATACTGCCGTTCACAAATTCATAATCGGGATTACCCTCGAGATCTTCCAGCGAGAGAGGGTTGGCAGCGTAGGTCAGGGCATCGAGGTTCACGACGCGATACTGTCCACTGTCGACCAATAATCTCACCATGTTCGTGCCGATGAAGCCGCTTCCACCGGTCAGGAGAATCGTTTGTTTTTCAGCCATGGTTATCCTTTGATTGTTAGAGGTATGTCATTCTGAGCGACCTTTGGGAGCGATACCACTCCGGTTGGTCGGTGCCGGGGAGAATCTCGGTTTTCTTCCAGGTATTCACTTCGAAAACGGGATTCTCCCCGCACCCCGTTCGGGCCGCGAGCTCGACGGGGCGAGACGGCCTGCAGTGGGGGCAGGTGTCGTCGCTCCGCTCCTCAGAATAACATCATAAACTGGGAGTCTATCATATTGCTCCAGCACACATTTACGGACAATCTGTAGCTTCTGTCTCCGGAACATACACTTCCAGGTTGCTAATTTCGGCATCGATTTGCAAAGCGGGCGCGTAATAACACAAAATGTACGGGGAAATTCGAGAATTCCAAACATTATTTTCTTCTGCCAGCGGACCTTCCTCCTTGATACCACGGTTCTGTTTGGTTGCCACGATCGCCGCAAAGCGATGGTGGGCGAGGTCACTGTAGAATTTGTTCAAATATGGTCCATTGTTAGACATCGCCATTTCCATCAGTGTAACCACTTCATCCTCTGGCACGAGCGGGACATTTACGTCGCCAAATGCGACCAGTTGCCGCTCGTTGATAAACAGGACGGGTCCATTCTTGCCGAGGTTGTTGACGGTCTCCACCAATTGATCGTGTGCCGCCTGGCTGGCGCTCCTATTGAAGTTTGGATAGGGCGAAAGCAAAGGGATAAGAAACAGAAAAGGCATGACTAAGGCATAGGTAAACACTGCCCACGGACGGACCGCGAACCCGGGTTGGTTATTTTCTGTGCGTATGCTTCCACCCACAAAAAAGACTGCGATGATGCCGAGCAACGTCGCGTACGCATCCATGTTATGCAAATCTCCCCCACCACCGATCTTGGTACTTACAACCAGACTGCCCGCAAACAGTGCCAGGATCATTGCAAACAAGCCTAGCCAGCGCAGGGGATGAACATCCCTGCCATATCTTCGAACAGCAATAAAAAGGATCGCCAGGAGCGGGCCACTGACGATCAAAATGCCCGGTACAACTCCCAGCCCGTACGATTGATTGGGCCACAACCGGTGCCATAAGAGCGCCGACGAAAAACTGGACCCGAAAGCTTCCACGTTATTGGCATTCCCGGAAAGAGGAATGTAAACTGTCTGGGCAATTAAGGCGGATACCAGGCCTGCAAACAGCCACAACGCTGGCCGGGCTAGATAACGCACCAGTTGCTTGCGTGTCAAAGGACCAACTGTGCTCACAGGTACTTCAAGTAAATATATGGCAATCGCGATCATCGCCGGCACCGGGAACCAGTTCACCCGACTGATGCCTGCCCAGAGAGACGCAACAACGACAGCAATCAACGATCGCCAGGGACGTTTCCCGGACACAAGCAGTAATGGCAAAATCACCATCACTTCTAAGTGGAAGTAAACTCCCACCCGCAGCAGATACACAAAGTACCAACCCGCCAGCAGCCAGCGAAATGCTTTCTCCCTGCGAGATATAGCGCGCCTAGAAAGAATAATCGCTGTTGCGGCGGTTAAAGCAATCCATAGAAAGAATTGCCAAAAGCGATGGAACGGAAGCCCCAAAGAGGGAATTAAAAACGGAATCGACTGCAATAAGTAACGGGTGGGATGGAGCGTGGAAAGAGGGAACGACTCTCCATAAATCCACTTCGAAAAATACAACGAAGCATAATAATAGCGACTCCCCTCGGACCATCCCATCGAGAGTGGATAGGTTGTCACGACATTGAACCGGACCAGCACCTCATACGTAACGCCAAGCATCACCAACGCCGCGGCAAACCCAACCTGCCAACTGGTTTGGAATGCCATCTTAAGCGCTGCCATGGCGAGAAGAAGAGCCCACCAGCACATCCAATAGTATAAGATGAGCAGCATACCTGGGTCATAGACGGGTTTCTTGACGAACTGCCCGATTTGGTAATGGAATTTCACATAGGGGATCAAGAACAAAATGAGAATAAAGACAAGAAATGCTGTAATTCGCCAGAGCGAAGTCTCGAGTTGCAATCGCTTGAAACGATGGAGAGAGGTATCTCCATCACGTGCTACACGTAGAAATAGCCAAATACAGATTAATCCCGCCGCGCTGTAAACCCCTAACATCCCACCCCATATCGAACGCGGCAATACAATCCCGGCTATGATGGAACGGGAATAGGTTCCGATTGCCGCGTAGACGCTGATGGCGAACGTGAAAAGGATGATGGTCAGCCAAAAAGGACGAGATGCTTTCAATTCACTCTTCATTAACATCTACAACGCGATATCAGTGATGGATTTCTGCCTATCAGTCATGGCTGCCAGAGCGGAAGGCAGGAACAACGCGCCGGGCAAACCGGCTAACACTGTAAAGGCCCGGATGAGCACACTCACCGTCAAACTAATGGCCGGCGAAACACCAGCAACATGCGAGAACAGAAATGTAAATGAAAGCTCTTGTAAGCCATAACCATTGATCGAAATCGGAATCTGTGTAACGAAATATGTGAGGCTCCACAGACCGGCGATCATCCAGTACGAAACGGGGTTTCCGAGATCGTTCAGAAAAAGATAGATGGCTCCAAACCAGCAAAGCATATGGATCCATGTAAACGCCAAGGATAGCAGGAGCGCGTCCGGTTTCTTCAGCCAGATAGAAAATGTGGAAAATGTGCGCTTGAGAAATGCAAGCGTTTTTTCCATAAATGCCATCAAGGATACGCTCAGTGAGGGACTGGTTAGAATATTCCAGGAATAAAACAATCCGATCGGAGCAACCATGAACATGCCGAACATACCGATCAAACGGTCCGCGGCGATCGAGGCGAGGCAGACAGCGCGGTCATAGCCCATGCGCATGGCACCCGCTAGGCGCAGCACGTCCCCGCCAATTGGCGTGGGGAGAAAATTCGAGGCGAATAAGCCCGTAAAAGTCAGCATCGTGCTGTCCTTGAAGCGAATGTTCACACCAGCTGACTTCAAGAGGACGTGCCAGCGTGCGGCAACTGCAATTCTTGAAACAAGGAATAACAGGGCAACCCAAAATAAATTGACGATCTGAATCTGCCGCATGGCAGCGACAATTTCATTCCACCCGTCTTCTCTTAGTAAATAAACCAGTAGGACAATCGCCAGGCTCGTTCCTACGAGCTGCACTACTCGCTGGCGATTGCGAGACCACCATGCAGCCATATTTACTTCCCCAGTACTTTCCGAATGGTGTAAGTTGGCTTCCTTTGCGATTCATGGTAGGTGCGGGCAAGCAGTTCGGCGATCAAACCCATCAATATGGATTGGAATCCCAGAATAAAAAACATCACGCCCAGCGAGAAAAGCGGCGACGGAAGAATCGAGATTCCCTCGACAAGTTTACGAACAAGCAAAGCCGAGAGCAGAATACCGCTTCCCAAAATCAAGAGGATCCCTGTTCCACCAAAAAGTCGCATGGGCTTATGGGAATAATCGAGCAGGAACTTTACCGTGAACAGATCCAGGATAACCTTTACCGTTCGTTCCAAGCCGTATTTGGTCTGGCCAAATCTGCGCGGGTGGTGGCGAACCGGCAGCTCGGTGATCCGCGCCCCCACCGAATGGGCGAAGACCGGGATGAAGCGATGCATCTCACCATACAAGCGGAATCCCTCTAAGGCTCCGCGACGATACGCCTTGAGAGTACATCCGTAGTCGTGCAGGTGAACACCTGTCGCCCAGGAGATCAATCCGTTTGCTAAGTTGGAGGGAATAGTCCTGGTCAAGCGATTATCCTGGCGATCTTTGCGCCAGCCACTGACAAGGTCATAGCCTTCATCGAGTTTAGCCAGCAGGAGTGGAATATCGGCCGGGTCGTTCTGCAGATCGGCGTCGAGCAGCACAATGGTGTCACCACTGGCATGGTCTATCCCCGCTTCGATCGCGGCGGTCTGCCCAAAGTTACGCCGGAAGACCACGACACGTACATGCTCGGGATTTCGCGCGACCAGATTTTCCAGAATATTCAGACTGCCATCACTCGACCCATCATCCACAAAAATAACCTCCCAATCTTTTTGGAGAGGCGCCAATGCATTGCAAATGGCATCCATCAAAAGTGGAAGGTTTTGCTCCTCGTTGTACACGGGGATGATCAGGGAGAGAGACAGCATGGATTATCGTTTCTGGCTGAGCCGCTTCATATCCGAATCGACCATCATGGTGACAAGCTCTTTAAACGTACTCTCCGGCTCCCAACCCAGTGTCGCCCGCGCCTTTGACGGATCGGAGATCAACAAGTCCACCTCGGCGGGACGATAGAAACGCTCATCCTGGATCACATAGTCATTGTAGTCCAGGTCCACATAGCCGAAGGCAATCTCGCAAAACTCACGCACCGAATGCGTCTCGCCCATGCCAATGACAAAGTTACCCGGTGCATCCTGCTGCAGCATACACCACATGGCTTTGACGTAATCACCGGCAAAGCCCCAATCGCGCTGCGATTCCAGATTTCCCAGCCGCAGCTCCTTTGCCTGGCCGAGCTTGATGCGCGCCACGCCGTTCGAGATCTTGCGGGTTACAAACTCCAGTCCGCGGCGAGGGCTCTCGTGATTGAACAAAATCCCCGAGGTGGCAAACATGCCAAAAGACTCACGGTAGTTGACGGTGATCCAGTGCCCGTACACTTTTGCGACGCCATAGGGGCTGCGTGGGTAGAATGGTGTATCTTCGCGCTGCGGCACTTCGACCACGCGCCCAAACATTTCGCTGGAGGAGGCCTGGTAAAAGCGAATCTTCGGGTTGACGAAGCGGATCGCCTCAAGCATGCGCGTCACGCCCAGGGCGGTGATATCACCCGTCAGCGCCGGCTGGTTCCAGGATGTCGGCACAAACGATTGTGCGGCAAGGTTGTACACTTCCGTGGGCTGATACTCTTCAAGCAGGGATAACAAGGATCCCTGGTCGCTCAAATCCCCCTGCACAATGGTAATGTCATCAAGCAAGTGTTCAATACGCTCATTGGTGACCGTGCTCGAACGGCGCGCCACGCCGACAACGCGATATCCTTTTGACAACAATAATTCTGCTAAATAGGAACCGTCCTGTCCGGTGATTCCTGTGATGAGGGCAGTGGGCATTGAAACTCCTTGATTTCCAAAATTCAACGACTGAATTATAAACTCAGACAGGGTAGTGTCAAGCGCGCCTTTGATCCACAGGACTGCTTCGCTTGTCGCGCCACCAACCCCAGCCCAGAATCACTCCCCACAATCCTATAATCAACGCGATCATCACTGGAAAAGGAAGCTGCCCTCCGAACTTAATATACCGGCTGACATACCATTGAGAAAATACTAGCAAAAACACAATTTCACACGCCAGCACACGCCCGAACCAGGCATTACGCGTCTCGCGCCACCACACCCAGACGTAGCCCGCTAGGACGGCTTGCCACACGAACAGGATCGACCGGTAACGAGGATTGTCGAAGAGGTCGCCACCCCCACGTAATGCCGCCAATAGGATCCAGATCCACGTGACGAGCGAGAGCCAGAGAATAATGTTGCGATTCTTTCCGGCTTGTGTTCCGTCCGCGGCTCCGAAAGAGAGGATCAGCAGCGGGAGCAGCATGTACCAACCAAGTCCGCGCATGAAGCTGATCACCACCCAGATCAATTTGGTTGGGTGGATAAAGGACGCCGGGAGGACAGGCTGAAAAATCCCGTAGATCGTGACGAACGGCAGGCGAATCCATGCCGGACCCTCGTCGAATATCTTTTGTACCCAGCCCGAGCCGCGCTCCAGCTGATAGGCATCCCATTTGACCGCAGACCTCAACCAGTCGTTAATCACATGCAGAGGCGAGGTCGCTATAAACTGACCGGAGCGATTGAGCGAAGACGAAAGAAGAAATAACCCGAGAATAAATACGACCGCAACTACTGCAATCGCCTTCCACGAGATTTGGCGGTTTTCGTCAGTAAAGAAAATCCACCCGGCGAAGATCACAATTGTCATCAATGCGACGACAGGAGAAACGAGCAGCATGCCGAGCAAGCCAAATCCTATCCAAAGCCATGCGCTTCGGCTGCGCTTCTCACTTCGCTTGTCACCCCGTTCAGCGCGAGATTTCACAAATCCCCAAAAAGCGAATGCACTGAATGTAAGCAAATACGGTTCTCGCATTGCTGAGGCGCCGAGCAAAACACTTTCTGGATACAGTGCAAATATCCATGCCGATGCCCAGGCGACGTTTGCCCCAAACACCTGGCTCACCGCTTTCCAGAAAAACGGCACGCCTAATGCTGCAAAGAATGCTGAGAATAAGATCAACATCAATGGGCGCTGCGCATCTGGTGAGAGATAGCGGTACACCAGAGCATTGAATGCCAGAAGTCCACCGTATTGGTCGGAGGAATATTTTTTGTTAAAGGCATCGATAATCGGCTTGTCCGAAGTTGCAAGGCTCCAGGCCTGATCATCGCGGTTGTGCGCGTCTGTGAACACATAGCCAGCGCGGTCATCTTCGTCGCCGTGACCATAGACAGGTAATGCCAAATGTAAAGCCAATCCCACGCCGAGCCGCAACAAAAAAGCCAATACGACGATGAGTCCCAGCGTCCTGCTAGGGTTGGACCAGGTATACGATATCTTTAGAACAACGAATGAGAGAAGAAAAAGGAAGGAAAAGGCGATAAAACTGAGCAGCCAATTACCCGGATGAATGGATGCAAACAAAACACCCAGGACGAGGGAAACAGGGGCAATCGATGCAAGATCCGCGGCAGTGATGTGTTTTTCTTTCATGGAAATCCGTTCATGATGTGTTGGGCGCGGGCGCTCCAAGTATAACCTTGTGCATCTTGCTTTGCCTGTCTGCCCAACTCGTCACGAAGTTTTTCATCTTTAAGCAAGCGCTCTAAAGTCGACTTCCAAGAGTTTATGTCATCAGGCTTACAAAAGACGGCATTATTTTCATTCAATACTTCGTGAATGACAGGCAGGTATGCGGAAGCGATGGCACGGCCGGTCGCCATATATTCGAACATCTTCATCGGGCTGGCTACTCCGGCTGAATCCGCTGTTCCACTCGAACCCATGATGGAGGAGCTATAAGGCATAAGCAATATATCGGCTGCGGCTTGGTAGAGAGGAAGACTACCGTTGGGTATAAAGCCAATAAACGTAACATTATATATTTTGTTCGTGTCTACGCGCCGTCTCCAAAATTCAACATCTTCGGGCCGCCCACCCACCCAGACAAAATGAGCACCCGGTATTGTTCTCGCCAGCGCGATGAATAGCTCCGCGCCGCGACCTGCATACAAATGTCCCGTGCACATGATGGTCGGCGCTTCGCGAAGATTCAACTGGCGGCGAGCTGTGAGCGCGTCCGGCAGGAACTCAAAACGTTCCAGATCCACGCCGTTCGGAGCGATGACAATTTCCTCGGCCGGAAAGCGCATGTGAAAGTCTTGCTCTAAAAGCTGGACGAGTGCGCGAGTAATGGAGACGAGTCGCTTACGCCCATGTATGACAGCAAAGGCACGATGCCAGATAGGACCGAATACGCCCGTCGGTTGAATATGAATTTCGAAAACAGTGGGAATCCGGCGCAGCAATCCAAAGACCGCCGATTGTGGAAACCATGTATACAGTACATCCGCCCTTAGCGCTCGAGCGCGGCGAACTGAATTCCACGTGAACATGCGCCGACTGGAGGAAGAAAGCCACTCGATGGGAAACTCGGTTTGCAATCCGTAATGGGATTTTAAGTCTACATGTTCAGACGGACGATTTCCGGGTACAAGCAACGTTACTTCATGCCCAATTTGCATCAAGGCATTGCAAGCCTTCATCACTTGAATACTATTCGCGGTATCCGAGGGGATCGTCGAGCCGGCGATGGCAACAATCTTCATGATGATTCTTCACGTTTTAAGATCATCAATCCACGCCAGACATTCCAGAGAATCGAGACGGCAAGATAGCCAGAAAAGATTGCCGCCCCCGTTAGGTAATTTCCATGCGGCAAAAATATAAAGAGTAGAAGAACTTCCATGGCGCCGGTAATTGCTGCCACCAAAAGCGGATACGCTGGATGGCCCAATGCCAGCAGCAGAGGACGATTCCAGTTCATCACATTTGCGAATGCATAGCCGATCAGAAGGATTACAAGACATGCATAGGCAGGCGACATACTGTTTCCCCATACCAGGGGAATGAGCCACCATCCGAGTGCCACCAGGCCGCCACCCGCGATCAGAGTCCAGACTCCGCCGATTGTGCTGACCTGTTTCAGAAGTTTGCGTGTGGCTGTCCATTGTCGCTGACCGATCGTGCGCGTGATCTCCGCGTATGTAGGTCCGATGAACGGTTCGATGGGAAGCATCATCAGGTTAATCAAGGTCGAAGCAAGCTTGAAATATCCGATCTGGGCAGCGGGAAGGAAAATGGCGAGGTAGAGACGAATATTGTCACGCGCGAACAGATTGACCGTGCCGTTTAGGTTTGTGCTAAATGCAAAGCGCAGCATCGGCTTCCAATCGCTCACCAAACCGAGTGGTACGCGCGTCCAACCATCTCCCAATGTTTTGTTCAATCCACGAAATGCAAATATAACGATCAGTGACGCGGCAACTGTCTTGCCAATCAGATAGGCTGTCAGGATACCGGTGAGTCCCCAGTTCAGAAGCGCCGCGCTAATGATTGCAAAAGTTGTTATAACACTTTGGTAGAAATTGGCGTTCGCGACCCCCTTGAATCGATCTGTGGTTTGGAGCACACCCGTTGACGTTTCATAGATCAGATTAGACAGCAGGAACAAACCATAAAAACGGAGCAGCCCTACAACCGGTGCGTTATCGGCAAACGTGCGGGCTCCCCAGGCCGCTAACACGAACAAGGCAAGATAAGCGAGAATGGACGTGAGTGCTTCGGCCAGGCCGATGCCTTTGACAAGAGCCGCGGCACGCTGCTTGTTATCTTGGGCGAGCGCCTCTCCCACATATTTGATTACTACTTCACTCATACGGAACGAGAGCAACCGGTTCACGTTTGACGCAAAATCCATGATGATCGTCAGCAGGCCGTAGCCCGAATCCCCAAGCAGGCGGACGACGAAGACGCCCTGTACCACACTGAGGGCCGCAGACGCGCTATTGCTGCTGAACAGATAGCCGCTATTTCGGACAACGCGTTTTAGCAGAGGATCCTCGCGCCACCTTGCAAGCCGTTCTTGAAACATTATGTTGTCTGGATCTCGCTCGCCCATTCACGCTCGTTGTTGTACCATTCCACCAACTTTTCGATCCCGGCGCGCATGTTATACTGCGGCTCCCAACCGAGCAACGCACCCGCCTTGCTGACATCCGCCCAGTTAGAGCGCATATCGGCCGGATCCGGCGGACCATATTGGACGATCGCCTTTTTGCCAATTACATCTTCAATTAACTGAATGAGATTGTTAATGGTGATCACTTCGTGACCGCCAAGATTGATAATTTCAAAGCCAACCAGTTTCAAAGCAAGGATGGTGCCGCGGGCAATATCGTCAATATAGGTAAAGCCACGGGATTGCTCTCCATCCCCATTTACGAGCACCGGGTGTCCCTCGCTGATCCATTGCACGAAGCGAAAGATGGAGAGGTCCGGGCGTCCGGCAGGTCCATAGACAGTAAAGTAGCGCACGATGGTTACATCGATATCATACAAATGATGATAGGCATGCGCCATCGCCTCTGCACCCTTCTTACTGGCGGCGTAGGGTTGGAGTGGCTTGCTGCTTGAGGCCGATTCCGGCGTGGGATACGGAGGGTCCTCACCATAAATACTGGAGGTGGAAGCGACGACAAACTTTTTGGTGTCCGTCTGACGGCAGATTTCCAGCATGTTCAATGTTCCGGTCATATTGCTATCGATATAGATCCAGGGATTCTTCACGCTGTTGCGCACACCGGCCCAGGCAGCCAGATTGATCACACCGTCAAAGCTTTGGCCTTGGAACTCACCGATGACGGACTTGTCGGAAATATCCAGTTTCCGGAATGTGAACCCTGGCATAGACTGCAATCGCCGTAAGCGATAATGTTTCATGCGCATATCGTAGGCTTCATTCAAATTGTCGATACCCACGACCGTATGTCCATCCTTGATCAGTAACTCAGACGTGCGCGCCCCAATGAACCCCGCCGCGCCTGTGACCAGATAATTTGCCATTTAATTCCTTTCGAGAAATACATGTCGCTCTGAGGGAGCGGACTTCGCGACCGAAGAGTCTCTCCTCCTGAATTAGAGATTCTTCGCTACGCTCACCCGACCCCGGCGGGTCGGTGCCGGGGGAATGACATACCACCTCCACTATAATCGCACGATATTTTCAGCACCCATAAATTTACGCGTGGCATTGCGGCTATCGAAGACAAACTGTGCGCAATCGACGATGGCTTTGTAATCGTACATTTTATGGTCGGTGATAATCACTACGCCATCCGCCTCTTTGACCGATTTCATCAGGTCGATTATGCTGTCCATGCGCCAGCCTTCGGCTTCGTGATGGATATGGGGAATGTAGGGATCATGATATTCCACGACTGCACCTTTGCGCTGCAATAGACCGATCACATCCAGCGCAGGAGATTCACGTACATCGTTTATATCAGGCTTGTATGCCGCTCCTAATATGAGAATTTTCGATCCCTTCAACGGTTTGCCGCGATCATTCAACGCTTCCATGATGCGGCTGACCACGTAGCGCGGCATATTTGTGTTAATCTCGGACGCCAGCTCGATGAAGCGCGCGTTGTAGTTAAACGACTTCATCTTCCAGGAAAGATATAACGGGTCGATGGGAATGCAATGTCCGCCCAACCCTGGGCCCGGTGTGAACTTCATAAAACCGAACGGCTTGGTCGCCGCAGCATCGATCACCTCCCAGACGTCCACACCGAGACGCTCGCACATGATCGCCAGCTCGTTGACAAGGCCGATGTTGATCATCCGGAAAGTATTCTCGAGCAACTTCGCCATCTCGGCGGCTTCGGCTGAGCTGACAGAGTGAACCGTTTTGATCGCGCCTTCATACCATGCCGTCGCCACTTCGCTGCAGGCTGGTGTAATGCCACCCATCACCTTCGGCGTATTAATCGTCGTCCAATCCTGGCGACCGGGGTCAACGCGTTCGGGGGAGAAAGCCAGGAACCAGTCCTCACCGACGGTGAGTCCGTGCTCGGTGCCGAGCTTGGGGAGCAGCACCTCACGCGTCGTACCGGGATAGGTAGTTGACTCCAGTACCACCACCATGCCCTTATGCATGTACTTCGCCAACTCTTCGGTTGCCGAGATGATGAACGACATATCCGGGTCGCCGGTCTGTCGTAGCGGCGTAGGCACACAGATGCTGATAGCGTCCATTTCTTGTAGTACTGAGAAATCTATCGTAGCGGTCAAATGACCCGATTTGACCAGCTTCTCAATCACTTTCGTCTTCACATCTGGGATGTAGGAAACGCCCTGGTTCAGCGAATCCACTTTTCGTGCGTCCGGATCGATCCCCGTCACACGCAGTCCCGCTTGCGCGAATACGACCGCCAGCGGCAATCCTACGTAGCCAAGCCCCAAAATTCCAACACGTACATTTTTAGCTTTTAATTTCTTGATGAGAGTTTCTTTGGTAGACATTCTTTTCCTTACTAGACTCCCCTCTCCTTTTTAGGACGCGTGCCCTTTAGGATCGGGGGTGAGGTCAAATTATTTCTTCTTCGTCGTCTTTTTTGGCTTCGTTTTTCCCAACGCCGCCCGCGCTTCTTCCAACAATGCGGGCAGTTTGGCAAAATCTTCGAGCAGGAGCGGTTTGAATCTCTCTTGATGCAGCGCCGCAGCGGGATGGAACATGGGGATGACAAAATACTTGCCAACTTTTTGCATCTGCCCATGGATCTCGGTGATCTTCGCACCGGGAAGGAACTTGTTCAGCGAATGGCGCCCGAGCGTCACAATGATACTCGGATTGACAATTTTAATTTGATTGTCGAGATAATTGGTTGTACACGTTTCGACCTCGATTGGCTTAGGATCGCGATTCCCGGGCGGACGACATTTGACGACATTGGCGATCCACACATCCTCACGAGTCACGCCGGCCTGCGTCAACAATTCATTCAAAAGCCGGCCGGATGCGCCCACAAACGGTCGCCCCTGTTTATCTTCGCTTGCACCAGGCGCTTCGCCGATGAACATGATCTCGGCATGCGTGGGCCCCTCGCCGGGCACAGCCAGCGTGCGGCCCTTGTACAATTCACATTTCGTGCAGACAGAGATCTGCCCTGCCAGCGTAGTTAAAGCTTCCTGCGCTTTCATTCGTACTCCTTCCTCAATCTTTGAGTGGCAGACGGTCGCGGCTCAAAGACTCTAAAGTCATGAGGATGGC
>DATHUN010000164.1:0-3920 GCA_035462205.1 Anaerolineales bacterium | reverse complement strand
CCAACCACTGGTGAAGTAAGGAGCCTCGGAGGCACGCAGCGTGCGCAGGAACGTCGGCCACGGCAGACCCACTGTCTCCACCGAGAACAGCTCATTGATCGTAGCTAGGTTGGTAGCCAGAATTTCGGAAATGACCTGGCGGGAGGTATTACCCTGGTTGTAGAGCGCCTGCAGGCGGAAACCGGTCGTCCAGATATCGCCTTCGGGGTCGTCACCAGCAGGAATGCCGTCTTTGTCTACATCAGCCAGTTTGAATTCCGCGGTTGCCTTGTCGGGATCAAGGGTGTACACAGGAGCGGAGGGATCATAACCGGGCATACCGGCGCGGGCTAGCACAGGCTGCTGGACGGCTTCGCCGTTGAAGACGTCGCTAATATAGGTGTCCCAGTCGAAGCTGTAGGCAAAGCCCTTGCGAACATGGATATCCGAGAAGAAATCCAGCGGGATGCCATTGCCATCCAGTTTGCCGGAGCCAACATAGTTGGAGGTCTCAGCAATGTTGAATGTGAAGAACATGTCATTGCTAGCTAGGGACGGCCGGCCGATATACAAGCGCATCGGCTTGCTATCATCTACCACTTCACAAGGCTTGTAGGTGTTGGTGGCAAGATCGTACTCGCAGCGTTCGCCAACCATCTCGTCGACCTGGCTGCGGTTTTCCGGCGGGACGTAGACGACATCCGCATCACCAGCCTGGAGCATGGCAAAGCGCGTGCCCCACTCGTCCACGGACTTGATCACCACGCGCTCAAGCTTGGCGGGTTCACGCCAGTAATCATCATTGCGAACCAAGACGATCTCTTCACCCTGCGTCCAGTGGTCCAGCTTAAAAGCGCCGGTGCCGTTTGCAATCTTTGTAAGAGGATCGCTCTCGGACGGAACGGCATAGAAGTTCTGCCAGGTATCGCAGGAGCCATCCCAGCCGCCATTCTTAACAACCCAATCCTTATCGGTCACAGAACCCCAAGGCTGAGCGATGGTCGGGAGGAAAGGACCCCAGGCTTGTGAGAGGGTCATCGTGACTGTGCCAGCAGAATCGTCGGCGACGATCGCACCGGTCACTTTTTCACATGCGGCTTTCAAGGTAGCGGGATCAGCCGCTGCCAGACCAGCCTGGTCGTCGTAGAGGTTGCCATCGGGATCGACGAGCAGGGAGACGTCATCGGTGCCAACACCGAAGAACGGCTCGGCCAGCAGCCATTGCGGACCAGCAGTGCCACCGTACAGCAAACCGCGCTGGAAGGAGTAAGCCACATCGCTGGGGGTCAGGTCGGCGCCATCATGGAACTTGACACCGGAGCGGATCTTGAAGGTCCAGACCGTACCATCGTCAGAGGTTTCCCAGGATTCAGCCAACTGCGGGACGAATTTATCTGTGGCTTCGCCATCATAGAAGACCAAAGTTTCGTACACGTTCTGGATAATCTCGCCACCGGCTGTTTCATAAGCCAAGGCGGGATCCAAAGTTTCCGGCTCACCAATCGTAGCATTGACGAAGGTAGTCGGATCCTTAGATTTGATTGCACCGGTCGCCGGTGCTTCGGTCGCTGCGCTGGTCGGAGCCTCGGTCGCAGCAGGAGCTTCGGTGGATGCAGGCGCCTGGGTCGCTGCGGCAGTGGGGGCAGTACCACCACAAGCCGAGAGCACCATGCTCGCCAGAACCAAGAAGCTCAATAACGCAAACAATTTACGCATATTCTTCTCCTCACAAGATATTAAACGGTTTAACAGATACTTACGATGTTTGATCACCAAACAATTGTGTTCGTTCGAACAACCACCTCCTTTCAAAAGTTAGAAACTATAGAAATCTTTCGGCAAAGAAACAAGCTACAAAGTGACCGGGCTTAATCTCGCGGAAATCCGGACGGGACTCCGCGCAAATTCCTTCCGCAATGGGGCAACGTGTCCGGAAGCGACAACCGGAAGGAGGGTTGGCAGGCGACGGCACATCACCTTTCAAGATGATGCGCTCGCGCTTCGCATCCGCGATGGGATCGGGAATCGGCACCGCAGAGAGCAGCGCCTGTGTATAGGGATGAAGGGGCCGGGCATGAAGCTCATCGCGGCTGGCAAGTTCCACAATGACACCTAAGTACATTACCGCGATACGATCACTGATATGCTTGACCATGGAAAGATCATGCGCGATGAACAGATATGTCAAGTTGAACTGCTCCTGCAATTCCTCGAGCAAGTTCACCACCTGTGCCTGAATGGACACATCCAGAGCCGAAATTGGCTCATCGCAGATCACAAAGGAAGGCTGCAACGCCAGCGCACGCGCAACGCCAATACGCTGGCGCTGTCCACCGGAGAATTCATGAGGATAGCGGGTAGCAAATGCCGGGTTCAACTTTACTGTTTCGAGCAAATGCGCCACGCGTTCATTGATCTCGGCTCCCGTCGCCACATTGTGGACAATCAGAGGCTCACCCACCAATTGACCGACGGTCATACGCGGGTTCAAGCTTGCATAGGGATCCTGGAAGATCATCTGGATCTTGCGGCGCATCTGGCGCATGTGTTCGCCTTTCAGTGTGACCAGATTCACGCCATCAAATGTCACCTCGCCTGCAGTTGGTTTGTAAAGTTGAAGAATGGTTCTACCTGTTGTGGACTTTCCGCAACCCGATTCCCCCACGAGACCGAGTGTCTCACCGCGTTCGACCTCGAAGCTTACCCCATCGACCGCCCGGACCGCGCCTACCTGGCGCTGGAAAACACCTCGCCGGATTGGGAAGTGCATCATCAGGTTGTCTACGCGCAGGAGGGTGTTGTTATTGTTGATATCGGTGGTCATTAGCGATGTCTCCCGGTCTTGGTATCCACCCAGCAGGCTGCGCGATGCTCAGGTCCCACGGCCATCAATGGCGGGTTTTCCTGCCAGCAATGTTCCAATGCCCATTTGCAACGCGGCGCAAAAGGACAGGCATTTGGCTTTTCGTAAAGCACAGGCGGCTGCCCTTCGATCGAATAAAGTTTTGTACGTTCCTTCTCGTCGAGGCGAGGCAGGCTTCCCAGCAACCCGATTGTATAAGGATGGCTTGGATTCGCGTATAACTCCTTGACGGGTGACTCTTCAATAATGTAGCCACCGTACATCACGAGGACGCGCTGCGCAAGACCCGCCACCACACCCAGATCGTGCGTGATCCAAATGATCGCCATACCGAGCTCGTCGCGCAGGCGTTTCACCAGATCCATGATTTGCGCCTGGATGGTCACATCCAGCGCCGTGGTAGGCTCATCGGCAATTAGGATTTGGGGACTGCATGACAACGCCATCGCGATCATCACGCGCTGGCGCATACCACCGGAGTACTGGTGAGGGTAATCATTTAGACGGTCTTTTGCATTTGGAATACCCACCATACTTAACAATTCAGCGGCACGTTCACGCGCTTGTTTTTTCGTCATGCCCACATGTATCATGAGCGGTTCTTCTAGTTGTTTTCCGATCGTTAGCACAGGGTTCAATGAAGTCATTGGATCCTGGAAGATCATCGCGATCTGTGCACCACGCACATGTCGCAATTCTTCTCTGGACATTTGAACGAGGTCTTGCCCGGCGAAGATAGCTTTTCCTGCTTCGATTTTTCCTGGAGGCGTTGGGATCAATCCCATTACAGACAGCATGGTCACGCTCTTACCACACCCACTTTCCCCCACCACCCCTAAAGTTTCACCTTCCCCTAACCCGAACGTCACACCGTTTACCGCGTGTACCACTCCATCCGGGGTTTTAAACGTAGTTTCAAGCCCTTGCACATCAAGAATGAAGTCGGGCATCCGTAGTATTCCTTTACACAATGGAGTATTAGAACAAGAAGTTCTAGAGTGCCAAGCATACAGAATTATACCTAATTCCCTAAGTGCGTCAACGTTAAAACAGTAGTAGTACAATCGTAGGGCAGTCG
>DATHUN010000163.1:0-2030 GCA_035462205.1 Anaerolineales bacterium | reverse complement strand
ATTGCCATTACCGTTGCCACGCAAGCCACCGGCTCGGTCATGTTTCACGATTGGATGTTCTCGGGCCGCATGTACTTCACCGATAAACTGGTAGGTATGGGAGCCAAGATCATTTTGTGCGACCCGTTTCGCTGTCTGGTGCAGGGACCCAACCAGCTCTACGGCGAAAACCTCGAAAGTCCGGATATTCGCGCGGGCATGTCCATGCTGCTGGCAGCGTTGACTGCGAAAGGCAAATCCACGGTGCGCAATATCAGTCAGATTGAGCGCGGTTACCAGGATGTCGATCAAAAGCTGCGTGCCTTGGGCGCACATATCGAACGCGTCAGTGAATAAAGCCATCTAAGGACAGGCAGCCGCCCGTCTCTACAGTAAAATTACCCCCAAACGTGTCGTCTGGATTATGGAAAGAAATCTCAAGCGAGGAAACGACAAAGTTATGTCATCGAACGGAAATGCAAAGCACGTAAAAGTATTGGTATTAGGATCGGGTCCGACGGGCTACTCTGCCGCGTTGTATGCAGCGCGCGCCGAATTGCAGCCTGTTGTATTGACAGGCATGCAGCTGGGAGGGCAAGCCGCGTTGACATACACCATCGAGAACTATCCTGGTTTCCCGGACGGCGTGGGTGGCGCGCAACTGGGTGAATTATTCCAGAAGCAGGCGGAACACTTCGGCGCGGTGACAGAGTTCGCCTCCGCTAATTCTGTCGACCTGACGAAGCGTCCATTCAAAGTGGAAACTGACAACGGAGACTACTGGGCGGATGTACTCATTGTCGGGACCGGCGCGAGCCCGAACCACCTGGAAATCCCTGGCGAAGTGGAACTGACCGGGCGGGGTGTGTCGTACTGTGCCACCTGTGACGGCTGGTTCTTTAAAGACAAGAAAGTGGTCATCGTGGGCGGCGGCGATAGCGCGTTGGAAGAGGGTTTATTTATCACACGTTACGCCTCTTCTGTAACGATTATTCACCGGCGCGAAGAGTTCCGCGCTGGCCAGCTTTTGCAAACGCGAGCTAAGGATCATCCCAAGGTCGACTTCATTTTAAATACGGTGGTCACCGAAGTAATCGGTACTGACAAGCTCGAGGCGTTGCGATTAAAAAATGTCAAGACCGATGAAGAGACAATCTACGAAACCGACGGCTTATTCATCTTTATCGGTCACACGCCTAACACGCAGATGTTCAAAGGTCAGCTCGATATGAGCGACCTGGGCTACATCCAGATCAACGAGCGGATGGAAACGAGCGTGCCAGGAGTGTTTGCGGCGGGGGAGGCGGCCGATCCGCACTTCCGCCAGGTGGTCACGTCTGCCGGGATGGGGGCAGCCGCTGCCATTCAGGCAACCCGCTTCCTCGAAGCGATCGAAGGCACGGAGATCACAGCCACAGATTAAACATTGCAAAGGGCTTCCTAAAGGGGAGCCCTTTTTAGTCCAATTTCCACCAAAAATGTGACAAATTGTACTTTCATCGTCCTTGTCTTTCGGATAAAATTTCGGAAATCTATTTTGCTGGAGGAGTCATGAACAAAATCTCGATCATCGGCGCCGGCATGACGGGTGCCACTACTGCACATTGGCTCGCTGAACGTGAACTTGCCGATATTGTGCTCGTGGATGTCGTCGAAGGGATGCCACAAGGCAAATCACTGGATATGCTTCAGGCGATGCCGATTATTGGCAAGGATGTAGAGATCGTGGGGGCAAACGATTACTCCGCGACCCAGGGCTCGGACATTATCATCATCACGGCCGGTCTGGCTCGCAAGCCAGGCATGAGCCGTGATGATTTATTAACCAAGAATGCTGAGATCGTGGGAACCGCTGCGGAGCAAACGTTAAAGTATTCGCCAGATGCGATTTTTGTTGTGCTGACCAACCCGCTCGACACGATGGCGTATCTGACACTGAAGAAGACCGGACTACCTAGCGAGCGCGTCGTCGGGCAGGCTGGGATTTTGGACTCTGCCCGTATGCGTGCCTTCGTTGCCATGGAAACCGGTGTGAGCGTGGAAAATATTAA
>DATHUN010000162.1:0-1703 GCA_035462205.1 Anaerolineales bacterium | reverse complement strand
TGTCATTGTGAAGAGCAGCATCGCGACGACAACAGCGCCCCGGCTGAGCGGCGCCAGGGAGTGCCGGGCAAGCAGGCGAGGCAATGACATATGCAAGCTGAGTTTCATGATTGGACAATGACAATCTTTGCAAATGATTTATCACAAGCTGTTGTAAAATTGCTACGCATTTCATTTTCATTTTACCGCTGTACGCATTGATCCAAGATTTCATTCTCATAGGAGGAAAATGCGTTACATAAGGAGACTGTATGACCGAAAAGCTCGTGCTGGTGACAGGTGCGTGTGGTGAAATTGGTCAGGCTCTTGTACAGGGATTGGCAAAGCAGGGTGGCTATCAAATCGTTACCTCCGATCTCGCTCCCTTACCCGATAGTATTCAATCCATTTCGTCTGAGCATGTGCAAGGCGATCTGGTTTATAAAATCAAGAACTTTTACGATTACGATTTCGACGTGATTTTTCATCTCGCCGCCTCTCTTTCGTCGAAGGCGGAGGTGGCCAGTGAAGAGGCGCATCGCATCAATGTGGAAGGCACGATGCAGCTATTAATGCTCGCCGCCTATCGGTCTGAAAAGTATAAAAAGTCGGTCAAATTCCTGTTTCCAAGCTCGATCGCGGCCTATGGTATGGCAAGCATCGAAGCCAAGCGCCGCGCCGGATGCGTGACAGAGGACGAGTACAACACGCCTCACACTATGTATGGATGTAACAAGCTGTACTGTGAAAAGCTCGGAATGTATTACAGCAAATATTTCGGTCAGCGCCATTTGGATGCAAACCCGCCGCACATGCTGGACTTTCGCGCCATCCGTTTCCCCGGCTTGATCTCTGCTTTTACATTGCCCAGCGGCGGGACGAGTGACTACGGTCCCGAGATGCTGCATGCCGCCGCCCAGGGAAAGTCCTATGCGTGTTTCGTACGCGAGGATACGAAGATCTCTTTTATGGCAATGCCCGATGCGATCAAGTCCTTGTTGATGTTACTGGATGTACCGCGCCAGCGATTGCATCAGGTTGTGTATAACATTACCGCGTTTGCCATCACCGCTGGCGAATTCCGTGACCGTGCTCTGAGAGCGTTTCCCGGTGCGGAAATCACCTTTGCGCCGAATCTGCGCCGCCAGGGCATCGTCGACTCCTGGCCCGAAGATGTGGACGACACCCTTGCCCGCACGGAATGGAATTGGCATCCCGATTATGACGCCAACGCGTTCTTTGACGATTACTTCCTGCCTGAAATTCGCAAACGATACGGGAAATAAATTGTAGGGATAGGCGGCTCGCGAAGCACCCTGGTGAGGGCGCCTGCCGCTACTTGATATGCCCCTTCCTTGATATAATTTTCTGCGATGAAAACACGGCTCCCATTCATTATTCTTTTCTTGTTTTTTCTTTTGTTAGCACTGGGGATTGCACTGCCTGTCACGTCAACGTATGCCCAGGGGTTTATCACTGCCACACCCAATCCGGATGGTCGTATCCTCTATATTGTTCAAGAGGGCGATAACTGTTCGATTATTGCCCTCAAACATGGAATTAGCGTCGCTCAACTGCGCTTGTTCAATACACGGCTGGATCCGGATTGCACCGTCGCAATCGGGCAGCAGCTTGTGGTGGGTCTCTCGGTCCAGAATCTGCCGACCGGTCTGGCGCCCACACTTCCATCACCGACGGTTACTGCCACGCCGGTCAGCGGTACC
>DATHUN010000161.1:0-9598 GCA_035462205.1 Anaerolineales bacterium | reverse complement strand
ACTCTGGGAGTTGTCAACGCCTGTAATCACCTGGCGGAACTGGAAGGAATTGATGAAAAGAATCTCCAATTGTTGTTGTTAGCCGCCTATTTCCACGATACCGGTCTCACGTCCATTTCCAGCACCGATCCGGATGCCTTCCAGTCTGGGCGTGCCGTCCATGAGGAACGCGCCGTGCAGATTGCCCGGAATTTTTTATCCAATTGTGACCTCAACGATCAGGAGCTGGAAATCATTACACGGCTCATCATGGCAACCAAGTGGGGACATGCGCCTGCCGATACGCTGGAAAAGATCATTTCAGACGCCGATATGTCTTCCCTCGGGCAGACACCCGAGACTTTTATGCACTCGAGTGAAGCGCTGCTCCAGGAGCTGAGGTCGTTTGGCATTGAGTCTGCGGATATCGAGTGGTACGAAACCCAAAAGCAATTGCTGGAAACCTACATATATCATACAGCCTCCGCCCACACTCTTTTCGACGACAATCGGCTCTTGAACCAGGCAGCCGTCCAGTCCCATTTGAACGCTTTAAATTCCTGAGACGCTATTGCTTGCACTAGTATGCAATCTATTTGCTAGGTAGTAAAAGCGTCCACGGAGAAAGATGTCCCTCCCATGAGCCCCACCCGAATGGCAAAGATTGAATCCGCAATGCGCATTGTTCTGGACTTTAACGAGGCATTCAACCGCCATGATGTCGCTGGAATGATGCAGAGGATGAGCGACGGTTGCGTGTTCGAAAACACAACTCCTGCACCCGAAGGCACGGTCTACTCGGGGAAAGAAGCAGTCACTCAGTTTTGGATAGATTTCTTCCACGAGTCACCCCAGGCGCGTATTGAGATTGAAGATATTTTTGGCATGGGAAATCACTGTATTATGCGCTGGAAATATTATTGGGTGGATCAAGATGGGAACAAAGGCTATGTCCGGGGAGTGGATATCTTCCAGGTGCGGGACGACTTAATCATAGAGAAATTTTCGTACGTCAAGGGATAGTGCGGAAGCAGATCATTGCTGTCGCTCCCATGGTTTATTATTGCAAGGAGAAATGTGATGAAAATGAAATCGGTCCAAGACTCACTGGTCAAACAGCCAAGTGCATACCTGCCCCTGGCAATGTCGCTCGCCGCCTTGACTCTGGTCCTCGCCCACGCGGCGGTGTACGGGATCGTTCACGAAGCCGATGAGGGTGCTGCCGCTCATAGTTGGCAAATCCTGATGGCGCTACAGCTGCCATTCGTGGCATACCTAGTGCTCCGCTGGCTGCCGGTTCGAACCAAGGATGCGTTGCTGGTGCTTGCCCTGCTGGCGGCAACATGGCTGGCGAACTTTGCGGCTGTCTATTGGCTCACTTAGTTTAATGACCAATCATGTATTCGTATCTGTTCAAAACAGAACAGATATTCTATAATCCATGTTATCGTATTCCATCGGCTCGCTTAGCATTTTAGAAAGGATGTGGACTCATGTTAAATCTGAACTCAGTGATGATCGGCACGAAGCAACCCGCTGTACTGGCTGCCTTTTATGAAAAGTTTTTAGGTCCAGCCGGTATGATGGATAAAGAAAATGGTTTTTGGGGATGGCAGGTGGGAAGCGCGTACCTGTCGGTGTTGGATCATTCAGAAATGGGTGGAAGTACCAAAGATCCCGGTCGTATCATGTTCAATTTTGAAACTGCCCAGGTCCAAGAGGAATTCGAACGGATCAAAGCAGCCGGCGCGACGGTCATCCGAGAGCCTTATGAAATGGGTGGAGGCTGGATCGCGACACTCGCCGACCCGGATGGCAACTACTTTCAATTGGTCACCCCGATGTAATCGTCAATCATGTCCCTGAAGTGGATAACCGTGATTGGCGCTGATGATACATTTGGAATAGCGAGCAAGGTGCCTGGCATACTATAGTTAACCTATGTTGGCTAACAGGCAGCCTGTTCAGGACTACTCCAACCGTATTCAGGATGTCATGCGCTACATTGGCGAGCATATCCATGAGCCGCTCGATCGGGAAACGCTGGCATCGGTGGCGGGATTTTCCATTCCCCACTTCCACCGGGTGTTCCGTGCCCACGTCGGCGAGAGCGCCATTAGCTACGTCCGCCGTGTGCGCTTGGAACGTGCCGCGCGCAAGCTGCGGATGGGCGCCGTCGATATAACCGAGGTGGCGCTCGCAGCGGGCTACGATTCGCATGCCGCCTTCAGCAAAGCGTTCAAACAGCAGTTCGAGGTGAGTCCGCGCGAGTTTCGTCAACTTGGCTGCCCAGCCACAACCCAACTTCTGAGAAAAGGAAGGATACGATGAAGATCAAACTTGCGAGTGTTCCCATCGATGATTACGATAAGGCGTTAACGTTTTATACCGATGTGATGGGGTTTGTAAAAAAGCGAGATATCCCTTTGGGAGATGGGGCGCGCTGGATCACGGTCGTTTCTCCGGAGGAACCGAATGGCACCGAGCTTCTTCTGGAACCGAATTCCGGATATCCGGCAATGAAAGCACTAAAGGAATCTCTGGTCCAGGATGGCATTCCGTTTACTGCCTTCGAAGTCCGCGATATTCAAGCAGAATATGAACGGATGAAAAATCTGGGCGTCGAATTTACGATGGAACCGACCAACATGGGCATGACCACTGCGGCTGTCTTGGACGATACCTGCGGGAATCTTATCCAAATTTATCAGATGACCGGCTAATGTAGGTCACGCTTTTAGCGTGACATCTTTTAGAATGTAAATTATGGCGGGTTGCCCCGCCAGGGCGCTACACGGCAAACCTGCGCTACATCCTAAACAGAGTAGAATCCAGAACTGCAGAGGTAACCATGCCTCCGCAGTTTTGTTTTGGCATGGAAGCGCTGAATGTATAATTCGAGATCTCTGGGAACAGGGATCAACAAATATGCAATACAAATACGAAAAAGAAATACAGGATTATTCCCATCTTTCGAGTGGTCGGGTTTTCTATAGCACTCCGGGCCATCCCGCTTTTCCTGTTAGACTGGCTAGCGAGATTTTCCGGCGTTGTACGGCAAGCCGCGAAGCGATTTATGACAATTCAAGTCCATGTACTTTGTATGATCCCTGTTGTGGGACAGCCTATCATCTCAGTGTATTGGGAGTTTTACATGGCAACCGTATTCGAGAGATTATCGCTTCCGATATCGATGAAAAGGCAGTTGAGTTCGCACAGCGAAATCTTGGATTGCTGACCCTGGCAGGTTTGGATCGCCGCATCGACGAGATCAGTACAATGATCCAACAGTACAATAAAGATTCCCATAAAGAGGCCTTAAAGAGTGCACATGCATTGAAACAGAAACTCACCGCTTTCGATCGGGAACATCCCTTGTTTACAAAGGTATTTCAATCCAGCGCGACAGACGGTCAGACGATGATCAATAACATAGCCGCCCACTCTGTAGATATCGTTTTTACAGATGTCCCTTATGGACAGCATTCGCTGTGGCATGGTCCGAATGCTGAGAAATTGTCAAATCCACTCTGGTCCATGCTGGATGCGCTCACCGAAATCCTGTCTCCTTCGAGTATTGTGGCAATCGCTTCGGATAAGAAGCAAAAGATTCTCCACGATAGTTACCAGCGCCTTGAAAAATTTCACATCGGAAAACGGCAAGTGATTATCTTGAAACATGTTTAGGAACGAACCACAATACTCTTTGATGCTTAAAGAAAAGAGACAGCAACATATGCTGTCTCTTTTGCTAGTCATGCTGAACGTAGCGAAGCATCTCCGCGGTGAATGCCGCGATTTGTTAGAATAATTTCAGCACCGCGCTACTTGCCCAGGCAAATAAATATTGCGGGACAAGGCTGATCACAACCGTAGCAACTGCTGTGAATGCAGTCGTAAAATCAAGGAAGGACTCGCTCGATCGCTCGGGATCACCTTCCTGCATGTACATGGTGACAACGACGCGCAGGTAGTAGTATGCAGAAACCAGCGAAGTCAGCACACCGATGATAGCCAGGCCGGTGAAACCGCCTGCCATGACGGCACGAAAGAGGTAAAACTTTCCAACAAGTCCCAGTGTGGGAGGCAGTCCAATGAGCGAGAGCATAAAAATCGTCATCGCCGCGGCCAGGCCGGGATATTTCCGTCCGAGGCCGGCGTAGTCTCGAATTTCCAGCCCCTTGCCTTCGGCTTTCTCCAGGGCGATGACAACGCCCCATGAACCAAAGTTCGTAATTGCATACGAAACCAAGTAAAAAAGACCTGCGGCAATGGAGACAGAGGCGACATCCTTATTTCCATAGGGCACGAATGCCATCAGGATATATCCGGCGTGGGCGATGCTGGAATAGGCGAGCATGCGCTTGATATTGCTCTGCGAGATGGCGATCAGGTTGCCGAGGATCATCGTCAGGGCTGAGATCCCCCAGAGCACACCGGTCATATCCACGGCGATCGAGGGGAAGGCAGTGGCGAATACTCTTAGCAAAGCAGCAAATCCGGCGATCTTCGCACCGGCCGCCATGAACGCTGTCACGGCAGTGGGCGATCCCTGATATACATCCGGTGTCCACATGTGGAAGGGAACCGCCGCAATCTTGAAGCCAAGTCCCACCAGGATGAGCGCCGCGCCGATCGACAGCAGCAGATTCGGGGACCCGTTGGAACCGAGGAATGTCACGATTCCATTCAGGGATGTTGTACCCGTCGCGCCGAAGACGAGCGCCGTCCCATAGACGACAAAACCCGTGGCGAACGCGCCAAGCAGAAAATACTTCAGTCCTGCTTCTTCCGATTCCACTCTCGGACGGTCAAACGCGGCGAGAACATACAGCGGAATGGACAGTAATTCAAGTGCCAGGAAGACAACGATCAGGTCGCCGGCCTGTGCCATTAACATCATGCCCGAGATACTGAAGAGCATCAAGGTGTAATATTCGCCACGCTCCAGGTTCATGCGCTTGATATAACCAAAGGACAGCCCGATGCCAAGCAGCCCACTGAGCAGCAGCAGCGCATTGACAAAGGTCGAGAAGCCGTCGAGCACCACCATGTTATTGAAGCTCGCGACCTCCTGACCGATCTGGGTTAGGGTAAACCCGAGTGTCAGCGCAAGACCCAGCGCGGAAAGAGCAGCGGTGATGCCTTTGCGTTCTTTTGGGATGAAGAGATCCAGCAACAAAAGCACAGATGCCCAGACGACGAGAAAGGTCAACGGAAGGACGGCGGTGAAGTCAACTTGGGGTGTCATAATGTTTAGTGCATCGCCACTGCAGCAGTTTGCAGGGCAGCAACAAGCTTATCCACCGCGGGAGCCATCCACGTAAAACACGGCGTGGGATACAGACCGATCCAGAAGATGAAGAGCAGCAGCGGTGCCATTGTGGCGATCTCACGCCAGTTGAGGTCGCGCAGCGGGTGACCGTGATGCGCGACCTCGTCCACAATCTCGCCCTGCGGACCCAGGAACATTTTCTGGAACATATAGAGAATATAGACAGCTGCGAGGATCACGCCAATCGCAGAAATGCCAGCGAACCAGGGATTGTTGATTGCCTGTGAGCCAAATGCACCGAGTAAGATCGTGAACTCACCGACGAACCCATTCAGGCCCGGCAAGCCCATCGAAGAGAGGGAGACAATGAGAAAGATCGCTGCGAACACAGGAGTGAGCTTCCACAATCCGCCGTAGACCTTGATCTCGCGGGTGTGAGTCTGCTCGTAGACCATGCCAACGAGCAGGAACAACGCACCCGTGCTCAGACCGTGGTTGATCATCTGCAGGATCGAGCCTGCTACGCCCTGGGAGTTGAGGGCAAACATACCCAGCATCACAAAGCCAAGGTGACTGACGGACGAATATGCAACCAGCTTCTTTACATCCGCCTGTGCATACGAGACCGCCGCGCCATAAATGATACCGATTGTCGCTAGAAGTGCGATCCATGGAGCAGCTTGAATGGAGGCCTGTGGGAAAAGCGGAATATTGAAGCGCAGGAACCCATAAGTACCCATCTTCAACAATACACCGGCCAGGATGACCGAACCTGCAGTCGGTGCTTCCACATGGGCATCAGGAAACCAGGAGTGCAGAGGCCACATTGGTACCTTGATAGCGAATGCCGCGGCAAAAGCCAGGAAAAGCCACGTTTGTACATTAGCGGGGATATTACCTTGGGCGATGAGGTCAGGAACAGAGAACGTCCCGCCGTAGATCCCAAGCCACAAGATCGCCAACAGCATCAGAATGGAGCCAGCCATTGTGTAGAGGAAGAACTTGATGGCAGCATAAATGCGGCGCGGTCCGCCCCAGATGCCGATCAGGAAGTACATCGGCACCAGGGTGAATTCCCAAAAGATATAGAACAAGAAAAGATCTTGGGCAAGGAAAACACCGATCATGCCGACTTCGAGAAGAAGGAAGAAGAGCATGAAATCCTTGACTCGATCTTCGACCGCTGTCCACGTGGAGAGGATGGAGAGTGGCGTCAGGAATGTGGTCAGCAATACAAGCAGGATGCTGAGCCCGTCCACACCGAGATAATATTGGATATTCCATCCAGCCACTGTGATCCAGTTGTACTGCGCCTTCAACTGCAGGTCCGGATTGCTCGGATCGAACATCCGCAACACCCAGAGGGAGAGTAGAAAGGTCACCAGTGTGGTAATCAGCGTGACCCACCGCAGCGCATTCTTCCGGTCGCCGGGGATGAACAACAGGATTAATACACCCACCAGCGGGAAGAAGGTCAGCAATGTAAGCGGTTGTACGAAAAAATTCATGTTCTAGCCTCTTTATGCTCAGGGAGCGAGGGATTATTTAAAAATCAAATAGCCAAGAATAAGGACAACACCCAATAATACGGACAGCGCGTAGGAGCGCACGAATCCGTTCTGGACCTTGCGGGCGGCAGCCGATAACCATTGTGTGACATTCCCAAGGCCATTCGCGAACGCGTCGATGCCGCGCTGATCGGCGTAACGGTTGAGAGCAACGTTGCTCAACCAGTTATAGGTCCCGGCAATCACCTTCTCATGGAACCAATCATGCCAGAAGCGCCAATCGATCACATCCGCCAGGAAGTGGGAAAGCTTGACAAACGGATTGATGATCGTGGCAAAGTAACCTTCATCCACAAACCATTTGTTTTCCATGCCCGTGAAGATAAAACCAAGGGATCGCTTTAAGGGATCGGTCTGACCGGCTTTGAGTGGATTGCGCCCGTAGATGTACCAGGACAGCGCAATTGCTGCGAGGGCAAGGACGGTCGAGATTCCCGCTACTTGCGGGCTGAAATCCAGTGATTCCAGTTCTCCCAGAGTGTAGGAAAGCCAGTGGGTTAAGGTGTGCAACCCTGGCAGATTGAGCAAACCGCCGATCGTCGATAAAACTGCCAACACCATGAGCGGCACAGTCATCACCCGCGGACTTTCCTCAGCATGGACAGCCGCCTCGCTGCGCGCTTCACCAAAGAAGACCATCCAAATCTGGCGTCCCATATAAAAGGCGGTCATAAAGGCAGCAATGGTCAAGAGCCAGTACACCCCTAGGTAACGATGACTGGCGTCGAGCAGGATCTCATCCTTCGACCAGAATCCCGCAAACGGCACAATACCTGCCAGCGCAAGCGTACCAATCATATAAACCCAGTACGTCACCGGCATGGTATGGCGCATCCCGCCCATATTGCGCATATCGTTGGGGTCGAACACAACCCCATGCGGGTCAGCGTGTCCTCCTTCATGGGCGTGCTCTGCATGATGATGTCCACGCTCAATGCCGAGAATGACGGAACCAGCTGAGAGGAACAACAACGCTTTGAAGAAGGCATGCGTAATGAGATGGAACATCCCGGCGACGTAGGCACCCATGCCCACCGCCGCAACCATGAACCCAAGCTGAGAGATCGTCGAATAGGCGAGTACCTTCTTGATATCGTATTGGCCCACTGCAATCGTCGCGGCGAACAGTGCTGTGACGGCACCGGTCATCGCAACAATATATTGCGCCTGCGGGGCAAGTGTATAGAGCGTTGCCGAGCGAGTAATGAGATATACACCGGCAGTCACCATCGTCGCCGCATGGATTAAAGCCGAAACCGGGGTGGGACCTGCCATCGCATCCGGCAGCCAGACATAGAGAGGAATCTGTGCCGACTTGCCGGCCACACCCACAAGCATGAATAGTGTGATTGCAACAATCAGCCCTTGCGGAGCCGTCTGCGCGGCTTGAAATACTTGATCAAATTGAAAACTGTTGCCCAATCCCCAGAACATTAAAAAGCCCGCGATTAGAAAGCCAAAGTCCCCGACGCGGTTGACGATGAATGCTTTCTTCGCCGCGTTCGAGTTTGCCCACGAGGGCCGCGCTAGCGTATCCAGTTCAAACCAGAAGCCGATCAGCAGGAAGGAGCAGAGTCCCACACCTTCCCAGCCGACGAAGAGCATCAGATAGGAATCGCCCGAGACCAGGATCATCATCATGGCGATGAACAGGTTCAGATAAACAAAGAAGCGGCTGAAGCGTTCTGCCTGGTGCTTGTAGCGGACATCTTCGTGCATGTACCCGATCGCGTAGATGTGGATCAATGTCCCAACGCCGGAGACGACCAGCATCATGGTCGTGGAAAGTGAGTCGACCCGAAAGGTCCAATCGAGATTGAGCGTGCCAATGTGAATCCACTCGGCAAGCCTCCAGCGGATGACTTCCCCGTGATTGATGGAGACGGTGTAGGCGAGCAACAAGGAAATCACAAATGTTGCTCCCGAGGCAAGGCTGGCAACCAGGCCAACCATCGCCTCACTCATTCGCCTGCCAAAAATCAGGTTGATCAATAAGCCGATGACCGGTGCAAAGACCAGCCACGGGGCGAGGAAAGCAAAACCGGGGGATACTGCTGCTTCAAAGTGCATGCTCTAACCCTTCATACTGTTCATCTGGTCCACATCAATGCTGCGCTTGGACTTGAAGATTTCGACGATCAACGCTAGACCCACGGCAACTTCTGCGGCAGCGACAGCGATCACAAAGAACACGAAGATCTGCCCTTGAAAACTCTTGAGCACGCTGCTGAACGCGACCATGGCTAGATTGGCGGAATTCAACATCAACTCGACCGACATAAAAATGATGAGGGCATTGCGGCGAATCAGCACACCCAGCGCCCCAATGGTGAACAGGATCGCAGAAAGAATGATGTAATAATTAATCGGGATCATGGCTTACAGCACCCTTTTCTCTTTGCGAATCAGCACAATCGCGCCAACCATGGAAACCAGCAACAGGATCGATGTGACCTCGAATGGCAGCAGGTACTCGTTGAAAAGCGACAAGCCTAACTGGCGGAGATTCTCCATGGTGTTGATCGCGGCTTCCGGCTGGAGGACATCTCCGGTGGGACGGGCGCGTGTGATCAAAAGATAGGCGGCTTCTCCCATAAGAAGGATGGCGAGCAAGATCGCAAGAGGTCTTTGCCAGGGAAGCACTTCTGCCCGGGGCAGACTTTCGGCGCCGAGCAGCATGATCACGAACAGGAACAAGACCATGATCGCGCCTGCGTACACAGTGACCTGCGCCATGGCAATGAACGGCGCGCTGAGGAAGAGATAGAACACTGCC
>DATHUN010000160.1:0-5688 GCA_035462205.1 Anaerolineales bacterium | reverse complement strand
GGTATACAAACACAGGGCGATGAAATCTCGAAGCTGTTTCAATTACTCGATACGCCCGCCTGGTTTTTCTTCGTCGGTGCCTTGCTGGCGCCTGTGGTGGAGGAAATCTTTTTTCGAGGGTTCCTCTTTCAGGGTCTTCGCGCCAGATATGGCTGGGTCGCAGGCATGTTACTGAGTTCCGCCATCTTTGGGCTGGCTCATTTGGATCCGGTCTCGTTGATCCCAACATTTATTCTCGGAAATTTGCTCGCCTACCTGTATCAGCGCTCGAACTCGATCTGGCCGGGTGTCATCCTGCATGTGCTGGTGAATACGGTCGGTCTGGTCTCCGTCTATGTAATCACCCAAAATCCCAGCCTTATTCCCGGGTAATCAAGCGTACCTGGTTTTCGTAGAAGAAATAATCCCACGCCCAATTGATCAAGACCAACAAGCGGTTACGGAATCCGATCAGGCGGTAGATGTGCAGCACCACCCAGATCACCCAGGCGATAAACCCGCTGAAGGAGAGCCCCCAGATGCGCGCGACCGCCGCGTTCCGCCCGATAGTGGCGAGCAGCCCGGGGTCCTTGTAGTGGAATGGCTTAGGTTGTTTTCCTTGTAGGATGCGACGCAGGTTGTGCGCTGCGGCACTTGCCTGCTGTTGCGCGACCGTTGCCAGCATTGGCAGCGGCTGTCCGTGCTCATCCTCCACGTAAGCTGCATCGCCGATAACGAATACTTCCGGATGCCCCGGTAGCTGCAGAGTGGGCTCGACGCATACGCGCCCTGCGGTTGCCTGCTTCACCCCAAGCCGGTCGGTGATCTGTGCCGAACGTACGCCTGCCGTCCAGATCACGGTCAGGGTGTTGATATGCGTTCCATCTGCGAGCGTGACCCGCCAGCCGTTGTAATCGACGAGCCTGGTGTTAACCATGATCTCCACATTCTTACTATGCAGCAAACGCGCGGTTGCTTTGCGAAGCTCATCGGGATACGTCATCATTACACTGGAGGCGGCTTCGATCAACAAGACGCGCACGTCGTTCAAATCCATGTAGGGATAATCCTTGGCCATCACGTGTGTGATCAATTCTGCCAACGCGCCGGCCGTCTCCACGCCAGTCGGTCCGCCACCGACCACCACGAAGGTCAGTAGCGCTCGGCGTCTTTCGGGGTCCACTTCGCGGCTGGCGTCCTCAAACATCTTGAGCAGATGGTTACGGGTCCCGACCGCGTCCTCCACGCTTTTCAATTGGAAGCCATTCTCCTGCACCGTCTTCATGCCGAAGAAGTTGGTCTGCCCACCGGCAGCCAGGATGAGATAGTCATAGGCAATCACAGACCCATCCAATTTGACGTAACGTGAGTTGAAATCGATGGAGGAAACTTCCCCCATCTGAAAGTTGACATTCTTGTACCTGCGAAAAATCGTCCGTAGGGGATAGGCGATTTGCGAGGGGACAAGTCCTGCGATCGCGACCTGATACAACAAGGGCTGGAAGAGGTGATAGTTATGCCGGTCAATGATCGTGATTTGGACCGGTGCCTTTGCCAGCCTGCGGGCGGCTTCTAATCCACCAAAGCCCGCGCCGATGACCACAACATGCGGATCCTTTTGAATGTTCATACTTACTCTCTTGCTTGTGAATTCCTGCACAATTATTATAACCAAATTGGTCTGATTTGTAAAGTATGAAAATCGGTCACCCACTTTTGCCTGGGCCTATGTCATTCTCACGAAGGAAACCGCCCCAGTGCCTAGCAGGGAGTGACATGCTCTGAAAAAAGACGGACGCCCAAATCGTTCGGGCGTCAGGCCTGCCTTTGATAGCGGAATCAATGATCGGCTGCGTCAGAGCGGATCAAAGTCTCCAAAACTGGAATTGTTGAAAGCCCATCGCCACCAAGCTCTGATTTGCTCCAAGAAGCGAGGAAATCGTAAAAACAGTCCTCCAAAAGAGTCCACTGAGCAGCGGCACATACCAGAACAACAGGAAGATGATCCAGATCGTCGCGCCCCGGAAGCGATCCATTTGCATACGGACCGGTTCGCTTAAAAACGGCTCGATTGCATTGTAACCATCGAATGGCGGCAACGGGATCAAGTTGAAGAGGACTGCCGAGATTTGCAGCACCAGCAAAAACGAGAGCCCGGGCCAGATCCCCGAAGCGGTGACTGGACCGAAGCGCAGAATGATGCCGAGAATAATCGCGACTAACAGATTCGCGGCGGGACCAGCCAGAGACATCGCACTTAGCCAAAAGCGGTCGCGGATGCGCCAACGCTCGATGTAGACCGCGCCGCCCGGCAAACCAATCCCACCCATGAGTAGGAAGAGCAGCGGCAGGACGATCGAAAACAAGGGATGGGTGTACTTGAGCGGATTGAATGTGAGATAGCCTTTTTCGCGAACGGTGTAATCGCCGCCGTAATACGCCACCAGCGCGTGCGAAAACTCATGCAGACAAAGCGAAAAAATCCAACCAACCAGGACGACGGAAAAGGTCATGTATCTTTCTCCTCATATCCCCTAGGATGGGAACGATGCCACTGCCAGGCACTCGAAAGGATCCCCTCGATGTTGTCGTGCTCGGGTTCCCAGCCTAGCTCGCGTTTTATTTTCTCGGAGGATGCCACCAGACGAGCAGAGTCGCCCGGACGGCGCGGCAGCTCATGCACCGGGATGGGATGCCCCGTTACGCGACGGGCGGTTTCGATCACCTGGCGAACCGAGTAGCCGTTGCCGCTGCCCAGGTTGTAGATCAATTTGTCGCGTTCGCCCAATCCCTCCAAAGCGAGTAAATGGGCCGAGACCAGGTCGGCAATGTGAATATAGTCGCGGATGCAGGTTCCGTCCGGCGTGGGATAGTCGGTGCCATAGATATTGGCGGACTCGCGTTTCCCCATTGCGACCTGAAGAACAAGGGGAATTAGATGCGACTCGGGCTGATGCGCCTCGCCGCGATTGGGCAGCGCGCCACAGGCATTAAAGTAACGCAGCGCCGCAAAATGCAAGCCATGGATCTGCCGGTACCACTCCAACACTTGCTCGGTCAGCAGCTTGGTATGGCCATAAACATTTGTCGGTCCCAAAGGGGACTCCTCGCCAAGCGGCTCCTCACTTGATTTGAACACCGCCGCCGTGGACGACAACACAAAACGTTTTACACCGGCACGAACAGCCGTTTCGATCAGGGCAAGAGAATTCGTAAAATTGTTTTGATAAAAACGTCCCGGGTCCTTCATGCTTTCCCCCGCCTCAATAAATGCCGCAAAATGCATGACCGCATCGAATGATTTCTGAGTCAAAGCTTCCGCCAGCGCGTGGCTGTCGGAGAGATCCGCCTGGACAAAGTTCGCGCCCTCCGGCACCGCGGCGCGATGACCTGTCACCAAAGAATCGTAGACCGTCACATCATGTCCCGCCTTGAGTAATGCTTCTGCCGTCGCGGAACCGATATAGCCGGCGCCGCCCGTGACAAAAATATTCATGAAATCTCCCGTCAAATAAGATTGCGAAGGATCTGAAACCTTCGCAGGTCGATTATAAGCTCGTTATGGGGTGTCCCACTGCTCGGCATACCAACGGATGTATTCCTCGACGTGCGCGCCCCAGTATTCCTCTGTGTGTGCGCCGCTGTAAAGATGCCATTCATGCGTGACACCGGAATCGTTGAATATGGATTCGACCCGCTGTGCCATGATCAGCTCCTGATCTTTATCGCCGATATCCATAAAAATCACCGGGCGGGAGGAAGATGGAATGGCGGCGATCCAACTTTTCAATTGGCTGGCATCTTTTTGCATGACCGCCAGGGAATGCAATCCGATAAAGCCGAAGAGGTCCCAGTTCGTGAACCCCAGCCGTAGCGACCAGCCCGCCCCGCGCGACATACCGCCAAGGGCGCGATGCTGGCGATCAGGAAGGGTGCGATACGTTTGATCAACGTAGGGGATGATGGAATGGATCAGACGGTCCCCAAAGCCGGGACCCGCTTCCAGGTTCCAGTAGCGGTAATCGGGGAAGACGACAATAAACGGATTGATTTCCCCGGCCAGGATGAGTCTATCAAGGATATCCACCGCGCCCAAACGGATCCATTGATCTTCGTTATACGTCTGTCCATGCAGAAGATAGAGGACCGGGTAGTGCCCATCGGTTTTTTCATCATAGCAGGGAGGCAGATAGACGAGAAATTGCTGGGGCGGTTTGAATTCGTCCAGCTCTTCTCGTTCGAGGCGACCGGGCTGCGTCAGACAAGTCAATGGTGTGGATGAAAGAATTACGTTATCGGTGGCAGTCGGTTGGGGAGTTTGCGAAGCAATGACTGGAAGCGACGTGGAGGTGGGAATTGGCTGATTTGCCGGGGTACAGGCTGTGATGATGGTAAGAAGCGTGAGCAATGTTGCAAGCCGTTTTGTCGCCTGGCGGGTTTTCATCCTTCGCATTATACCTACGGATAAGGCTTAAGGTTTGCGGGTGATTTACGGTATAATTCAGGCTCGCAAACGGGCAGCAGTTCTATAAAATAACGAACTCCTCGTTCCAAAATAAATATCGGGGCGTAGCGCAGTCCGGCTAGCGCGCTTGCTTTGGGAGCAAGAGGTCCCGGGTTCGAATCCCGGCGCCCCGACAGAAAAGAATAGCGTTATGCTATTCTTTTTATTTATTAAGACAAATCGCCCCATTACTAACGCGGTTGACAGTAGCCGTCAGCAACGCGACTATCATGCCGATGATTGTCAGAGTCGTGTTGTCCATTGGTGAATCCTCCCAGTCCGATGATACCCTCCAAAAAGCTTTGGTGCACGCTTCTAGATCGTCTATAAGCAATGTTTTGGCAATGTATCCTTGCCTGCTCCTAGTGGTCTTGTATTAACCACAGGCATTAGACTGAAACCAGGGAAGGACGGCCTACGATGAAAAAATGCCCCTATTGTGCCGAGCAAATCCAAGACGATGCGATTGTATGCCGTTATTGCGGACGCGATCTAGTCTCACCTTCTAAACCGCTCCAGCCAGCGACATCACCCAAAAAAACTAATTTTTGGAATGATACAAAAGTAGGACGAAGTATTATTTTTTTGCTTGGTCTATGCGTATTTATGATATGTATTATCCCTGTAATGCGTTCATTTGCCACAGCGAGCCCGGCACAGAAAGCAACCGCGACCCAAACAGCAAAATTTCAAAGTAGTATTGTGATAATAACATCTACGTTAGAGCCGACTTCTACAATCGCATCTGCAAGAACTTTGGTCCCTACTTATACTTCCGCCCCTGCTGTAGTAAACATCGCAATAGATACTCCCGTAATCGACATGACAAGTGTGGCATTTTTTATAGCGGTTACTGGTGGATCCTGTATTCCTAATAATACTGCCCAAACGGGAAAAGTTGTTGACGTAGTAGACGGTGACACAATAAAGGTTTTACTTGACGAAGATGGGAAAACTTACTCGGTCCGCTATATTGGAATGGATACACCAGAATACACTACGAAAATTGAGTATTATGGATCTGAAGCAGCAGTAAAAAACGTGGAGTTAGTTATGGGGAAAACTGTAACACTGATTAAGGATGTTTCTGAAACAGATAGATACGGCAGACTGCTGCGGTATGTCATTGCCGATAATATGTTTGTGAATTATGAACTTGTCGCTCAAGGATTTGCAAACACTGCTTCTTTTCCTCCGGATATCTC
>DATHUN010000159.1:0-8567 GCA_035462205.1 Anaerolineales bacterium | reverse complement strand
CGTTGCCGACCTGCTCGCCGAGGGTGAGCGGATGCCGGTCTACGTGCACGTCATCGACCATCCCGATGCGCGTGTGCTGGTCGACACTGGCATGACGGAGCTGCACCCGGCGGTGGCCGATATGGATCCCCGCCTCAGTCCACTGAGCCAGCAGGACTTCGACCTGGCTGGCATTGACATCGTCGTCAACACACACCTGCACTACGATCACTGTGGTGGCAACCACCTCTTCGCCGGCAGGCCGATCTACGTCCAGCGTTTGGAGCTCGACGACGCGCGCAGCAAGGACGACTACACCATTCGCGAGTGGGTCGATTCGCCCGGCGTGCAGTATGTGCCGGTCGACGGCGAGCTCGAACTACTGCCCGGGCTCCGGCTCGTCCCGGCGCCGGGCCACACGCGCGGGTTGCAGGTGGTCGTCGTCGAGACTGGGGGGCGTCCGGTCATCGTCGGCGGCGACGTGGCGGTTTGGTTCGGCGAGCTCGACGAGCCGCACACCGAAGGCCAGCTGCGGGTGCGCGCGCTCGACCCCGAGCTGGTCTGGCTCGCGCACGAGCACGAGCCTTGGCGACCTCGTCATGAAGCTTAATACTTTTTAGCCAGGGCAGGGGTGGCATTGCGACGCGGAAGTTCCATTTAGTAACCGCTTCGCTTGCGGGGGGTTATCCGGCCTTAGGTTTTTCCGGTTCGACAGCGAGTTTCAGCCCACCCACCTGCCACTAACGCACACCATGAGGCGGCGATAGAAATGGAGCTACAACTTATGATGTTACCTGATTATTGGCTGACACGTCCAAGCGCGAACATCGACGAAACAACGCAGAACGCTTTTGAGGAGCTGTGGAATTCAACTCTCAGGATCGGTGGCTGTCCCACCCTTCCATTCACTTTGCCCCACCCCAAATGGCAGTTCCTTTGCTATCTCGCTGATCATCACCAAATCGCTATGCACGGTTCCGGTGATCCGAACATTGCGATTTTCGAGCCTCGCCAGTCAAATGACCTCAACGAATTTGGTAATCAAAAAGCGGTCTATGCTGCCTCGGATGGCTTGTGGGCGATGTTTTTTGCTGTCGTCGATCGCGACCGCGTGGGATCAATCACGAACGCCTGTGCGCGCCTTGCCGACGAGACAGGTGCTCTTCACGGTCCCTACTATGTATTCTCCGTCAGTCAATCGGCACTTCCCAATAACCCCTGGCGAACGGGCACGGTCTATCTCTTGCCTCGCAGCACATTTATTACGCAGCCACAGATGGCATTCGGTTCTTACCAAGTCCATTTCCCACAGCTCTCGAGCTTTGTACCGGTCCAGCCATTGGCAAAGATCACGGTTACACCGGAAGATTTTCCATTCTTGAGCCAAATTCGTGGGCATGATGATAAGCGACTTCAGGAATATGCGACAGCGCTGCAAACTGGTGCGCCATGGCCGCAGGATCGGTGAGAACCGACAGAATATTGCTTTTTGTCTTGACCGGAGAGAATAAATGTTCTACCATATAGCACCCACTCATCTTAGGTGAGTGAAATCATGCGTTCAACGACCATCAATCACTATTGAGGAGGTTTCTATGAGCCCCAAGAATAACACACAGAAGTCTGCCACAGCTGCCATGGCGGGCGGCAAGGAGTCCAAGGGATTCACGGACGAGGAAAAAGCCGCGATGAAGGAGCGCGCCCGAGAGCTGAAGGCGGAAGCGCGCGCGGATAAGGACAGGGCGGAAGGGGAAAGCGCCGCACTCGCCGCGATCGCCGCAATGCAGGAACCAGATCGCTCCATGGCCAAGCGGATCCATGCGATCATCAAAGACAGCGCGCCGGCACTCTCGCCGAAAACCTGGTACGGAATGCCTGCCTATGCTAACAAGGATGGCAAGATCATCTGCTTCTTCCAAACCGCGCAGAAGTTCAACACGAGGTACTCGACGTTCGGCTTCAACGACTCGGCGAACCTAGACGAAGGCGCGATGTGGCCGGTCGCTTTTGCACTGAAAAAGCTGACCGCCGCCGAAGAGGCAAGGATCAGCGCTCTCGTGAAGAAAGCCGTCAGTTGAGCATGACAGCAAGCACGAATCCTTCCTCGAAAGAGAAATCGCCCTCTCAACAGATAGACGCCATCATCAAGGAGCCTGGTGACTGGCGGGGCAAGAAATTATCACAGCTGCGCGCTTTGATCAAGAAAGCCGACCCGGCCGTGGTCGAAGAAGTGAAGTGGAAGAAACCCTCTAAACCATCGGGAGTCCCTGTTTGGTCTCATAATGGGATACTATGCGTAGCGGATACGCTCAAAAACGCTGTGCGGCTGACATTCCCCAAAGGTGCTCAGGTAAAGGATCCGAAGAAGCTCTTCAACGCTCGCCTGGATAGCAAGACAGTTCGTGCCATCGACTTCCACGAAGGCGACACTGTAGATGAGGCAGCGCTAAAGTCACTCATTCTCGATGCCGTGGGGTTGAACACGGCAAAAGAGCGCCAGCGATAAAATGAATTTACGATTAGTGCAGTAGAGAAGAACAATATATGTTTGCGACGTGTTCTCTCTTGAGAAGCGTCGCTTCGTCATCGTTGGCAACCACTATGGGTGGGTGAGAGCGTAGCTTTTGCCCACCCATTACATTACCGTTCAACACAAAATATCAAGGAGAGAAATGCCACAGGAATACATTGAAATTCACGGCGCACGTGAAAACAATTTGAAAAACGTCTCGTTGCGAATTCCCAAACGCAAGATCACCATCTTTACAGGTGTATCAGGCTCGGGCAAATCGTCCATTGTGTTCGATACGATCGCGACTGAATCTCAACGACTGCTGAACGAAAACTTCAGCATGTTCGTGCGTAATTTTCTGCCGAAGTATTCCCAGCCGGATGCAGACGCCATCGAAAACCTGAGCATGTCCATTGTGGTGGATCAGAAGCGGATGGGTGGCGGTTCACATTCGACCGTTGGCACGGTCACCGACATCAACACGATCCTGCGCCTGATGTTTTCCCGCATCGGACAACCGCACGTGGGACCCTCCAATGTATTCGGCTTCAACGACCCTAAAGGGATGTGCCCGAACTGCAACGGACTGGGTCGCAAGCTGGACGTGGACTTGGACAAGTTCCTGGACAAATCCAAATCCTTGAATGAGGGGGCGATCCGATTCCCCGAATACGCCGTGGACAGTTGGGGCTGGAGTCTGCTCATCAATACTGGCTTGTTCGACCCTGATAAGAAATTATCAAAATACACCGAAAAGGAAATGGAGGCGCTGTTATACAGCAAGCCCATAAAGGTCAAGACCAACGTTGGCGCAAAAGACTTTAACCTGACGTTTGAAGGCATTGTCAGCCGCTTCACGAACAAGTACATCAAACGCGATTTGAAAACCATGTCCGAGCGAACGCAAAAGTCTGTCGAGCCGTACATGACGATGGGTCCATGCTCCATGTGCAAGGGAGCACGCTTGAGCCAGGAGACCTTGAAATGCAAGATCAACGGTTACAACATTGCAGACCTGACGGGCATGGAAATCCCTGAATTGATTGAAGCCGTAAAAAAGATCAAAGAGCCCGCCGCTGCGCCGCTGGTCAAAGCGCTGCTCGAACGGTTACAGCACCTCGTGGAAATTGGCTTGGAATATCTCAGCCTCAGCCGTGAGACGGATACGTTATCGGGCGGCGAGTCACAGCGTGTCAAGGTCGTCAAGCATCTCGGCAGTAGTCTGACCGATGTGATCTATATCTTCGATGAGCCGAGCGTGGGGTTGCATCCACGGGATGTGCATCGCATGAATGAGTTGTTGCAGAAATTGCGGGACAAGGGCAACACGGTCATTGTCGTGGAACATGACCCTGATGTGATTAAAGTGGCAGACCATGTGGTTGACGTGGGTCCACACGCCGGTCCGCATGGAGGCGAGATCGTCTACGAAGGTAGTTATACCAACCTGCTCAAGGCGAATACGTCGACGGGCAAACATATGAAGCAATCCGTCCCGCTGAAGGATTCGTTTCGTGCCCCTACGGGCAAGCTGTCGATCAAGAATGCGAACGCGAACAACCTGAAGAACGTCAGCGTAAATATTCCAACAGGCGTATTGACCGTGGTCACGGGTGTGGCTGGTTCTGGCAAGAGCTCGCTCATCAACGATGTTTTCCAACAGCAGCATCCGGATGCGATCGTGATCGATCAATCGGCGGTAGGCGTGTCGAGCCGCTCCAACCCCGCCACGTATACGGGCATCTTGGATGACATTCGCAAGGCTTTTGCTTCGGCGAACAAAGTGCAGGCTTCGCTGTTCAGTTTCAATTCGAAGGGCGCCTGCGAAAACTGTCAGGGACTTGGTGTGATCTACACCGATCTGGCATTCCTGAACGAAGCCAAGACGCCCTGCGAAATTTGTGGCGGCAAACGGTTCAAGGATGAAGTGCTGGCATACAAACTCAACGGCAAATCCATCAGCGATGTGTTGGCGATGAATGTTCAACAGGCGCTCGAATTTTTCGAGATCAAGGAAGTCGTCCGCAAACTGCAAGCCATGAGCGACGTGGGCTTGGATTATTTGGGACTCGGTCAGCCGTTGAGCACGCTTTCGGGCGGCGAATGTCAGCGCATCAAACTTGCCAGCGAGTTGCACAAAAAAGGCAGCATCTATATTATGGATGAGCCGACCACTGGCTTGCACATGTCAGATATCGGTCATCTGATGGAAGTGATCAATCGCCTCGTGGACACTGGCAACACGGTTGTTGTTATCGAACACAACCTGCACGTTATCAAGAACGCGGACTGGATCATCGATCTGGGTCCCGAAGGTGGCAGTAAGGGCGGCACAATCATGTTCGAAGGGACACCCAAGGAATTGTTGAAAGCGAAACATTCGCTCACCAGCACATACCTGAGCAATTAACTTCTAATGGAAACGTCATAGCATAAAAAGTCTAAGAATTGTTGCTCAGACTTCTCTTTAGTAAGGAACGTGAAAGATGAAAACCACACTTTCGATTTTGTTTCTAATCGCGCTTGGTTTGTTATTCTCAAGTTGTAGGACTGCCGCTCGACCAGACGCTACTCCATTGGCAGAGTCTATGAAGGGTTACGAGCTCTATAGTTGGCAAGAGGCTAATCAGTGGGATTTTTCCCTGCTGGTCGGAACAAACCGTGAAAAGACTCTTGACGAGATCAAATCTGTTGACACCGTTCTGCTTGATGTGGACGCATTGCTATCCACGCTTGAAAAAGTTCCGCCTGGACAGTATATTACGTGGTCATCCAAGGAAACATTATCTTTCCCCCCGGATAACATCATCAAGCAGGTTGAGCAAGTCTGTAAGGATAAAGGACTCATATTGACTATCGCTAGATAAAAAGCGGACAGACACAGCACTCCGGCAACTCCGGTACAGAGCAGCCCGGGCATGTTTTCTGTCAGTTTCTTTGGCTCGAAGTTGATTCCGTCAAAGTAGTGTTGTCTCGTCCGCACGGCATTACGTCAATGGGTGTTCATAAACGTAGAAGATGTAATCCTGATACAGCGTATTGACTCCCAGATCGTTTAATAACCTGAGAATTTGAGCGCGATGATCGGTGCCGTGGTTCGCCACATGCAGAAGCACCTGCCAAAGGATCAGATCTTTATCTTCTCCCTCTCGGAATGGTTTTTCAAGTAACATATCGTCCCGCAAGCGGGCAAGATACTCGCGCATTGTTTGCTCAACATTGTTCCAGTGTGCACGGATAGCTTGCCGATCGTGAAAATCTGCGGGATTAAGATCTTCGGGAATATTAACACCTTGCAATCCGCTAAACCATGCATGATCGGCGCTGATGAGATGAAGGATTTGATCACGAACAGACCCACGAGAGTAGTCGATATGTTGCGTGAACTGTTCGTCAGATAATTGGGTGATATAACTATCCCATATCTTGTGATTCTCAGCGAAGTGATATCCGTAGAAATGGCGAAAGGCATCTGCATTCATTTCGTAATCTACTCCTCTGTACGTGGCCAAAAGCATTCGAGTACTAGGACAAATGTTCGAATAAACTCAGAGTATATGGCATTCATCGGATATGTCAATATGATGAAACGTGGTCAATGATCTGGATGAAGCAAGGAAGAGTCAGGTATTAAAAATTGAAGGGCGGGGTTTAGAGTTTACAAAGAATAATGTACTCGCTGGTATTTCTTTAGACTTACAGAAAGGGTATCCGCTATGAAACCTCTGGCAGGGAAAGTCGCTCTGGTGACCGGAGCAAGTCGTGGCATCGGGAAAGGTATCGCGCTCGGGCTGGGCGAAGCCGGAGCTACGGTTTACATTACGGGTCGAACGGTAGAGGAAGGACAGGCAGCCGTCGACCTACCAGGGACGATAGCTCAAACGGCGGAAGAAGTATCCATTTTAGGTGGCAAAGGGATCGCAGTTCGTTGCGACCATCGGAACGATGAGGAAGTAAAAGACGTATTTCAGCGCATCCAAGCCGAACAGAATCGCCTGGACATTCTGATAAACAATGTTTGGGGTGGCTATGAACACTTCAACGACGGGACTGCGTTCTGGAAGGAAAAAGGATTTTGGACAATTCCGCTTGCGCGCTGGGATAAGATGTTCGAAGCAGGAGTTCGTGCCCACTATGTTGCCAGCGTCCTGGCTGCACCCCTCATGATCGCGCAGCGTTCGGGATTAATTGTCAATGTCTCCTTTTTTGCGGCTCAAAAGGATAACGCAGGGGTTGCGTACGGTGTCGCCAAAGCTGCCGACGACCGGATGGCAGCCTGCATGGCGCACGAACTGCGCGAGCATGATGTGGCTGCGGTGAGTCTTTATCCCGGCCTGGTTCGCACGGAAAGCGTGATGAAAGCGGCAGAATATTTCGACCTGTCCAATTCAGAATCCCCGCAGTTCATTGGCCGGGCAGTCGCAGCCCTTGCTCAGGATCCCAATCTAATGCAAAAATCCGGACAGGTTCTCGTCGCCGCGGCGCTTGCACTGGAGTACGGTTTCACCGACGTTGACGGGAAACAACCTCGCCCGCTCACCCTGCAAGACCTGTAGCATGATCTGTGAGCGCCAGTTATGTAGGCGGTCGAGTAAAATCAAGCCCATGAATGCAGAAATCGAAGCTGAAATCCGCGCCTGTGAAGCCCGGCTGTATGCCGCCATGCTGGCATCCGATCTGACACAACTAGATCTACTGATCGCGGACGACCTGCTGTTTGCGGGCCCAACCGGAGAACTGGCAACCAAAGCGATGGATTTGGAACTCCATCGCACGGGCGGCACGCGTTTCCACGTATTTACGCCAAAAGAATTGGAAATCCGCGCCTGGAGTGAGACCTTTGCGCTTGCGTCGGCAAAAATTTTTTTACGCGGTACCTATTTGGACGAGCCGTTTTCAGGCGATTTTCGTTACACCAGGATTTGGCGCAAAGGTCCGCAGGGCTGGCAAGTCGCGGGCGGCAGTGTGACTGCGATGAGCTAAGTTTAGGATGTCTGCGAACTTATAAAGAGCTGCCCTCTCAAGAAACAACGATTGGCATTCTGCATCCCGCATATTCCTCTTCTTCCTGGTAAAGGAGTACGAATTCATGGTTGTTCCCGAAACACATCAAGACCTGCTCGAAGCCGATGTAGCCATGTTGGCTACGATTGGGCAGGATGGATTTCCGCAGATCACGGCACTGTGGTTTTTATTCGATGAGGGTGGCACGATCAAGGTGTCACTTAACACGAGGCGGCAGAAAGTTAAAAATCTACAAGCCCACCCCGAATGTTCATTCTTTATCCTTGACACCGCCAATCCTTATCGAACATTAGAGATCCGCGGCCGGGCGCAGATCGAGCCAGATGACGATTATGCGTTTGCCAGAAAACTTGGTGCCAAATATGGCGGCGTGGATTTCCGTGCCACCGATCGTCCCGGTGATACGCGCGTGGTAGTTTCGCTCGAACCCATCAAAGTGAATACCTGGGGATAATTCAGCACACACTTGTAAAGACCTTGTTTTTCGAAGGCACAGATCAATCATGGATTTTGCATCCCTGCTTGGCTCGATCGGAACGGTCCTTGGTCTGATTCGAGCCGTCCCACAGCTCATTCGACTTTTGCAGGCACGCGAGGCACATGGCGTGTCTCTGGATACAGCCGCGACCAGCTCCATTGTCAGTTTTGGGTGGGCGGCTTATGGTGTTTTGAGCGATCAGCCCTATGTCGTTTTTGCCACTGGCTCCTCCGGCTTGCTATTTGCTTTGATTACGTTTTTTGCCATCCGATTTGGGCGGAGCACCAAGGAATTTAAAGTTGCTCCACTCTGGTTTGGTGTTTTATTTCTGGCGGGATTATTGGCTGGAAAAAACGGATTGGGTGTGATGCTGCCGATCAGCGTTTTGGCAGCAAATATCCCGCAATTGTGGGTTGCCTATCAGGAACGGGATCTCGCCGATCTTTCCCTGGGAACCTGGAGCCTATCGATCACTGACGGGCTTGTCTGGGGTGTCTATGCACTGATCCAACATGACATGTCCATCATGGTTTACGGTCTTTTTCAGTTAATCAGCAGTGGGATGATTGTGCT
>DATHUN010000158.1:0-3938 GCA_035462205.1 Anaerolineales bacterium | reverse complement strand
CAGGCAGCGATAAACGACGTCGTCGTTCAGGTTTATGCTTCGGGATTCGTCCCGACTGAGTTGGCGTGGCCCTCGACCTGGACCGATCGCCTCGACCGTGACCGAAAACCGTCAATCCCCGGGCACGAGCTGGCCGGAGTGGTCACCGCCCTCGGCTATGGCACCACGGGACTATCAGTCGGACAGCGGGTGTTCGGCCTTACGGACTGGCATCGCGACGGCACCCTGGCGGAGTACGCGGCCGTCGAGGCGCGCAACCTCGCGCCGCTGCCGGGCGACGTCGACTTCACGGTGGGCGCGAGCCTGCCGATCTCGGGCCTGACTGCGTGGCAGGGACTGTTCGAGCCTGGCCGCCTTCGGGCAGGGCAGAGCGTCCTCGCGCACGGCGCGGCCGGCGCAGTCGGGTCGATGGTGGCGCAACTCGCACGAGAGGCCGGCGCCTACGTCATTGGCACCGGACGCGCTGCCGACCGTCAGAAGGCGCTCGACTTTGGCGCCAAGGAGTTCGTCGACCTCGAGAACGACGCCCTGGAAGACGTCGGCGAAGTCGATCTGGTGTTCGATGTCATCGGCGGCGACATCGGGAAGCGGTCCGCGCGCCTGGTTAGAGCCGGAGGAACGCTGGTGTCCATCGTCGGGCCGAGCGAGACACGGCCCGCCAACGGTCTGGCGGTCGACTTCGTTGTCGAGTCCGATCGTGACCAACTGAGCGAGATCGTCCAGCGGGTGCGGGACGGACGACTGCGGACGAACATCGGCACCGTCTCGACCCTCGACGAAGCCGTCGCCGCCTTCCACCCGACCGAGCGGCGCCCGGGGAAGACGATCATTCGCGTTCGCCCGTGAGGGCCCGGGGAGGGCGAGCGGCTGTACACCGTCGGCTGCAGCCTCTTGTAATACAGGCTCGCCCGGAGGCTAGACGCGTGAACACCTCTTCTCGGTCGCCGAGTGTTCCGCTCGGGCGAGTCCTCGGAAAGGGAAGCGCCGCGCTCTCCAGGAATTTGAATGCTTCCGGCTCGTTGTGGAAGTGCGGCTGAGACAGAACGGACACTGCTTTGCTCCTTTGAGTAGTGTCTCAATACAATTTGTGGAGATAAAACTTTGTTGTTTAGGTACAGGCAATCTTACGACCAGTCGATTTCTGATGATCTGAAGAAAAGGTTTTGGAGAGAAGTTGAAGTTCTAGAACATAAAGGCTTCCGTTTCTTCAGTCTGCACCAAGAGACAATCTGGCCTTTTAGCCTCATACTATTCTTTCCAGTATATGTATTGATGGCAAGTAATGAATATGTTCGCGTCGAACGTCCATTGCGAATCACCTCCTATCATCTGATGTACGTTTCGAAGGATGAAGCGACATTTGCTTACGTGTATGGACTGGGGTGTAAATTCTATACAAGGTTCATTGATGGCACCTGGTTAGTATCCAATACAGCGCAAAGTATTCGAGATGAGAAAGTAATTGTTCAGAAAAGAGATGAGGAAGCGGCTACAACAGAGCAAGTTTTGAAAAACCACCTGGCGAAAGTACAAGAACTTCAAGCCAAAGGGTTGCAGCTTGCCCCTCAAGTGTCTTTTGATCATTGGGTAGAAATCGAAAGCCGATTTGATCAAAGCAATGTAATCTCAGTAGTTAGTCTGGGAATCGTCTGGCTGATGGTTCTGGTTTGGTCAATTTACTGGGTGGTCATGAATGGTGTGAACATTCTTGATACAATCCTTTGAGAAGAACGAAGCAGGCTAACACGGCCCCGCGAGCGGGATGCTGCGCGACGTCCTGGACCCTGGCACCAAACAACCGGGGCAGGGTGCATCGGGATAACGCACCCCGTTCTCGCTTCGCTCGCCGGGGCGAACGGACCGATCCCCGCAAGAGCAGCGGGGCTGCCGTGGTGGGACTGCCGTCCGTAGGGACGGCGTGCGCGTTTTTAGGCACTTTGCGTGGCTTGGGGCTGGTTCCGGCAAAATGGTGTTTTCTCGTCCCACCAGCCATCATCAGGATGCTGACGCGACGGGAACCCTAAAGGGCGCTTCGCGGACGCCAGCCGTTGGGCAACGCAATTAGATGGGCCAGACAAATGATCGGTTTTTGATTAGAAATAAAAGTAGAATCGATAACTAATGAATGGCTTCATGACGATTTTGTACACACTTGGGCTCTTCTTTGCCTTTGCGGCTGGTTCTATGCTGCTCCAACGTCAAGCTGCTTTTCTGCAGTCCACGACAGCAAAGCCTACTTTTCCTCGGGCCACAGTTCTCCTTTTGTTAGCCATCGCCATTCCTTCCATACTTCAGTTCTTCTTTCCTACGATACTTCTTACCTTTCAGCGCGACTATGAACGCTTTCGAATGGGCGATTGGTGGAGACTCATTTCGCCTCTCTTTGTTCAAGATGGAGGCGTTATCGGAACCATCTTCAACCTGGTAAGCTTAGCTCTTGTGGGTAGTCTTGCCGAAAGAATATGGAATGGTAGGTCCATGCTCATTATTTTCTTCGTGGGTGGGGTCATCGGTGAAATCGCAGGCTTCGCATGGCAACCTGTTGGCGCTGGAAATTCGGTTGGTAACTTTAGCCTCGCAGCGAGTATCGCAGTTGTCAGTCTCATGCGCCTGCCCTTTACACCTGTGATTCTTTTTGCCGTCATTGCTTTAGGCGCAGATGGTGTGTTGCTCTGGCTGCAAGATATTCATGGCGCTGCCGCCCTAGTGGGAACAATACAAGCACTTTTTCTGATCCGGGTCTGGCACGATAAAGGACTGGGTTGAGCAAAGTGTATTCGTTGCCCAACACGGCGTCCCGGAAGACCACCGGGATAATGCACCCCGGAAACGGCGCCGGGACACGTGGTGGGACGCTGCGCGGGCGCGTTTTTTTGAGCTTTTGTGTCAGCGATGAGAGGTTGCGTTTCTGATGGGCGCTATGCATGCTTAGTGTTCAGGCAGGGTTCAAATACGTAGGAGGTTTCGTTTTATGCGTCACAGTCGCGAGGAAGTAATCGAGCGCACTATCCGGGAGTTCAAACTCCTCGATGAGCTGGTCAGTAGCATTACCGATGAAGGTTGGAATCAGTTACTAACCCGGCCGGAGACCAAAGACCCTTGGACAGTGAAAGATGCACTAGCTCATATTACTCATTTTAAGGCCGAGGTGGTCAGAAAAATTAAAAAACAACCCCTACCAGAAGAAGTCAAAGGGTTAAGTGAAACTGATGAAAACCATCTCATCTACACACGTTGGCGGGATCGCTCCCCACAGGAGGTATTAGCGTGGCATAGGCAAGTTCAGGATGATGTACTCGCTGCCCTTCAAGATGCACCCGAAGAATGGTTTAGTGGCAGGGAACACCGACCGGAGTGGCCTTTTGATCTTGAGAGTCACTCTCGCTACCATCGCATAAAGGATATCGAGCAGGCACTGGAAAAGCCTACCCAGTGAGTACCGCCCAACACAGCCCTGCGAGCGGATGCTGCGCGACGTCCCGGACCCCGGCATCAAACAACCGGTGCAGGGGACTTCGGGATAATGCACCCCGGAAACGGCGCCGGGACATGTGGTGGGACGCTTGGCGGGCACGTTTTCACCTGTGCCTGCGGCAAGGCCGTCCATCCCGTGAAGGCGTCGGCCCGAGACGGGGTGCAGGCAGCTTGCGTGGCTTGGAGTGGATTCCAGTAAAATAGCGTTACCTCGTCCCACCCACCAGCACTCACCAGCGTGCTAACGCGACCCTCATCACCCTCATCAGGGCGCTTCGCGGACGCAAGCCGTTAGGTCACCAACAGCGTAATAGGAGAACCAACAGATGACAACCCATCCACTCACAAGGCAAACCCGGAAACTAGAGAGATCGGCTATCCAGTGGCTGCTTGATTCTGACCCTTCGATCCGCTGGCAGGCAATGCGAGACTTGACTGATGCGTCGGACGAGGAAATTGCGGCC
>DATHUN010000157.1:0-3622 GCA_035462205.1 Anaerolineales bacterium | reverse complement strand
CAAGAAATCGCCTAAGAAAGAATCCGAGCCAACTGTCGCAGGTCGGGCGGCAAAGCCATCCACGGATCCTTCCTTTTTATCGCCGGAGATGCAGAAAAAGCGTTATGACGCTGCCATGGAGTTCGTGAAGCTATTCCAGGAGAAAATTCCTTTGGTCGGTGGAAAGCCTCATGAGGGAACGGTTCTGGCGGTAGCAGCTCGTTTGGCTGGGTCAAGCCTGTATCGCGCCCTAAACGAGGAAAAGGAAATTACCCCCGGCGTTATTGTTCTTTCGGAGCAAGTCAATGAAGCCTGGCCGCAGCTATTGAATCTGTTTGCAGTCTATTGCAAACAAAGCGGGATCGACATCCTGTCGAAACCAATGATCACAAAGTTCCCGGAGCAGAATCAGCCGCTCATGGACGTGAATCAGATTCTTGCTGAATACCAGGACCAGTATCACGAGGTCATGAAAAAGCATGGGCTCGATTATCTGAATGGTGCCCGGGCAGGGATGATCGTTTGCTCGGTCTTCTTCCAATATCACTACAAAACTGTCAAGGATATCGATCCGTTTGTAGCAGCCGGCATTGTGGCTATGGGGATTGTCGAGGGAGCCAAAACAGCCCCTCCGCCCTTAAGAGCAAAACCGTCCACCCCAGCACATCAAACGACTAAGAACAATGACCGGCTCGTCTTGGGAGAGCGCGATGCTGCCATCCAGGAAGCGCTCGACAACGGCGGCGCGTTTATCGATCTCAACCCGGAGGTCTTGCGGACTTTGCAAGCCGGTGGGATTGATCCATATATTATTTACGAAAAAGCGCTGCTGAATAAGATCGAAGAAAAAGTTGGCAGGATTGATTTCACAAAAGTCAATGTAGAGGAACTCTATGAGGAATGGAAAGGGAAAGCTTACGGTCAAGCTCCCATCTATGTCCGACTCATCATGTGGCTGAAGAACAACGCCAGCCAATATGGCTATGAACACCAAGGAAATAGCTGGATACGAACGTAGTACACCACAATCTTTTCGATAAAAAGAGACAGTCATCTTTGAAGGTGACTGTCTCTTTTGGACTTCTTTAGTCTTCCACCACCGCCGCTTCGACGGATTGAATCGGCGGCAGGAAATCCGCCAGCATTTCCCAGCTATCGCCGGAATCACGACTGTAGAACAATTGCCCCGTATGGGTACCGACATAGATGCCTGCATCCTCGAAACTATCGGTTGCCATCGCCTCGCGCAGGACTACCAGGTGCGCTTTGTCTGGCAAACCTTTCGTCAGTCGCTCCCACGATTCGCCTGCGTCCCGACTGCGCCAGACCGAGAACTTCCCATCCACGCTCATGCGATATTCATCGCTTTCCTCGAGGGCGATGTATACCGTGCGCGGGTCGGTGGGATGGACGGCGATCGGAAAACCAAAGCGACTCGGCAATTTTCCTTCCCCGATATCGATCCAATCTTCTCCGGCATTGTCGCTGCGATAGACACCGCAATGGTTTTGCTGGTAAATCAAATTGGGGTTGGAAGGATGCATCGCCATCTTATGCACGCACTGACCAAACTCGGGGAACTTGTTCGGCATAAAGTCGGCGCGCACGTTCTTGTTATGTGGCACCCAGGTCTGCCCGCCATCGTCAGTACGGTAACAGCCGGCGGCTGAGACGGCAATGAAGATCCGGTTGAGATTTGTCGGGTCGAGCAGGATCGTGTGCAGTGTCAAGCCGCCGGCGCCAGGATTCCACTCTCCGCGTTGGGGATGATCGTATAGACTTTCATTCAGTTCCCAAGTTTCGCCGCAATCGCGAGAGATAAAGAAGGAGGCGGGTTGCGCGCCGGCATATAACACGTTCGGCTCTTCCGGACGACCCGGCTTGATATTCCAGACCTTGATCATCTTTTCGGGAAGTTCTTTGATGCTTTGGCCACCTTCCGAGCGGAACGCTTCATCTACGGTACTGGCGGGACGCCCGGATTTCGATGAGCGTGTCAGTAGGGGAACTTGCTTCGCCTGCGTCCAGGTTTGTCCCAGATCGTCGGAATAATGCGTGGTCGGACCATAGACAAAATGACTGGTGGCAGCATGCAATCGCCGATCACGGGGATCGAGCTGTATGTGCATGACGTTCCAACTTTTGAATTGAATATCGCTAACCTGCCATTTCTTTCGTTTGGCATCGCTGCCAAAGATAAAGCCGCCCTTTTGCGTTCCTACGAAGACCAAGACCTTCTTTTTACCCATACGGCATCTCCTCTTGTGCCGCAACCATATCTAATGCACCAGCTCCTATCACACGACAACAGAGAATAGGATGAACGGAGCATGCAATTGGATACGGGTACGGTGTTCGTCCGGAAACAGAAAAAATGTTCTAAATATTTTACCATATAGGCTGTGATTTTCTATATAAATAAAAGGATGGATGCTAAGCCTCCATCCTTATCCGTTAATCAATGAATCTATTCCAACATCCAAATCCAGGAATTTTCATAGCTGCAACTACCCGTCCCGGAATCCTGAAATCCTGTAAATGCAAAGAAACCATCCTGACGTTGTTTGCTGTAATCGAAGTAGCGACCTTGCCGTGCGCCGTTGATGTACACATTGAACTGCTCGTCTCGTGCCACGAGAACGACCTCATTCGTCGCTCCACTGCCCTGATCAATGGCATCGGAATATTGTGTTTTGCTGGGAGAGTTCTTAAATCTTCCGAATTCGAATACATCGATTTCCCAGGCGGGCAACCCGGAGAGTCGTAAATACATGAACTGATATTGCTTGCCTTTCTCCAGATTCGGTTCAGAACGAAACATCACCCCGCAGATGATGATGCCAGATGCCTCCCAGGTGATCTCGGATTTCAGGATGAAGTTGGACGCGCTCAAGTCGCCGTTTAGATCGACGTACTTCCCATCCGGACCGGAAAGTTTAACCTCCAGAGGCTTTTGTTGTTGCCAAGCTAGATATCCGTCTTGATAGGGAATATCCGTATCCCCAAGCAGTTGGTCAAGTTCCTTGAGAATCGAACTGGATGTTTCTGTACCAACCGCTTGCACGGTAGCGGTTTGATTGGGTGTGGACGTGGGCACAGGCGTTGGTGTGTCCGTCGGTAGCGGCGTCGCCGTCGGCTTGGGCGTGTTGCTCGGAGCGATTGTTGCTGTGACGGTGGCTGGTGCGGCGACCGGCAGTACGCCACAGCCTGACACCAGCAACAGGAGCAACAGGGACAAATATAGAACTTGTTTCATGATGTTATCCTCCTACTTTGGCTTAGATGTTTATCTCATCATAGTTTGTTCCCCCTGAAAAACAATGGTCAAAAGTCACGGATTCCTTGTCTAGGCTGCTTAATTTACCGGATTGCCTTTGTCAACGCCATTTGCAGAAGAATTCCGAATAAAATGGAGTCATTGTCGTTCCTTTTTATTCGAAAGGCTCCCATGGACGAACTTGTAATTCGCGAGAATACGCAACTGGAACCCAGGATATATGTGTTCCCTGGGGGAATCACGATCGATGCTGACCATGTGACCCTGGACGGCAACGGCGCAACGATCATGGGAATTGACAAAACATCCAGCCAGGGTATCAGGGTGTCTGGGCGAAAAGATATTGTTATAAAAAATCTCCGTGTG
>DATHUN010000156.1:0-6861 GCA_035462205.1 Anaerolineales bacterium | reverse complement strand
TGGCAGCCTCCTTGCTCGGTCCGATCCCTGCAGTAGTTGCAGGCGGCATCGGGACGATCCTCGTCGTACTCATCGTGGCAAGAATCTGGCCCGAGATGGGACGGCTGAAATCATTGAATGTGCCCCAACGTGAACCCGCTTGAGTATCTACATCTTCAATTGAGATTGGAAGGCAAAGAAGTCATCAACGGCAATTTGCTCAGGCAGGTGGAACCTGTTCCTGGCGAAGACATGCCATTGATGGTGATTGGGTTTCTTTCGACGCGGGAACAGATTACCTATTATGATGAGTCGCTTTCCCCGGAATTCCGTGAGAGACTCAACGGTCAAATGGATTCTGTTGCGTTTCCGAACGTCCAGGCAGTGATCCACTTTCTGCAATCGCAGGGTATCGCGATGGAAGTAGGTCACTTTAAGACCTATGTTTTTCCAGCGCACGATAAAGGTTTAGGAGTCGGGGAAGTTAAACAATATTCGAAACAAGACCCCCAAATTCAGTCATTTGGCTTTAATGGTTTCGCTGAAAAAGTGTATGCCATTGAGCATGATGGAAGAATTATTTCCGCATGTGTTTCGGCGCGCGAAAATGCAGTTTGTGGTGAAGCCTGGGTATACACGGATGAAAATTTTCGTCAACAGGGACTTGCTCAAAAAGTTGTCGTTGCCTGGGCGAAAAGTTTGACCGAGGCAAATAAGATTCCCTTTTATAGCCATACGATCGAAAACATTGCATCTGCCAATCTGGCAAGACGTTTGGACCTGCAGGCAGTATTCGAAGAAATTGCCATTTCGGGTTAAGTTGGCTTTCATGGATGGTTTATGGGTAGCGTATAATTCAGCCAGGTGAAAGGATTATCCTTATGATGAATAATCGCCAGCTGGCAGAGACGTTCACCCTCATTGCGAATTTACTGGAAATCAAGGGCGAGATTGTCTATAAGACGCTTGCGTACCGCAAAGCCGCCGACAGCCTGATGGGGCTGGGGCGCGAGGCAAGCGAGTATTGGAAAGAGGGGAAACTGGAGGAGATTCCCGGCGTGGGGAAAGCGATCGCCGAAAAAATTGACGAACTTCTACGCACAGGCAAACTTGAATTCTTAGAAAAGCTCAAAAAAGAAGTGCCCCCAACACTGGCAGAGTGGCTGCCCATTCCCGGCCTTGGACCGAAACGCGCCAAAGCGATCTGGCAGACTCTTGGCATCACCACTTTTGCCGAGCTAGAGATGGCGGCAAAGGAGGGCAAGCTGCAGGGGATTGGAGGCATGGGCGAGAAATCCGAAGCAGCCATTCTGGAGGGGATCGCCTCCCTTTCGCGCCGTTCTCAGCGGATCCCACTGGGCAAAGCCTTTCCATTGGCGATGGAACTCGTGAACGTCCTCAAGGATGTGGAAGGCGTCGTCGACGCACAGCCCGCCGGAAGTCTACGCCGGATGCGCTCGACGGTCGGCGACCTCGATATCCTGGTCGCTGCAGAAGATTCTAAGGCGGTAATGGATGTGTTTGTCAAATTGCCGCGCGTTAACCGCGTATTAGGACAAGGTCCAACGAAATCGAGCATCGAGTTCAACGATGGCACACGCGCACAGGTGTGGGTACATCCGCCGGAACGATTTGGCACCGCCCTCGTCTATGCCACCGGCTCCAAGGATCACAACGTCCACTTGCGTGAGATCGCGCTGGCGAAGGGTCTGTCGTTATCAGAGCACTCGTTTGCGAGGCTGAAGGGAGGCAAAGGCGAAATCTTTTGCGCGACCGAAGAGGAAGTATACAAAACACTGGGCTTGCCGTGGATTCCTCCTGAGCTGCGCGAAGACCGCGGTGAGATCGAAGCCGCTCAAAAGGACAAGCTCCCCAAATTGATCGAAGTCAAAAATATCAAAGCCGACCTGCAAACCCATTCGAACTACAGCGATGGAAAACTCACCATGCTCGAGATGGCAAAGGCGGCCGCCAAGCGCGGCATCAAGGTGATCGCTTTCACCGATCACTCTGCCAGCTTGGGCGTCACGGGCGGTCTCACCATCGAGAGACACAAACAACAGGCGGCCGAAATCAAAAAGATTCAAAAGCAGCTCGGCGATAAGATTTTGATTCTGCACGCCAGCGAAGTGGAAATCAAAGCCGATGGCACGCTCGATTACCCGGATGAATTCCTGGCGACGCTCGATCTGGTACTGGCATCGTTGCATACTTCCCTACGACAGCCGCGTGACAAGGTCACCCAACGACTCATCAACGCTATCCGCAACCCCTACGTGGATATTATCGGCCATCCCACCGGACGCCTGATCCCGGACCGCGAAGGCGCGGACCTCGACATGGATGCCGTCCTCGCCGCGGCGGCCGAGACAGGTGTCGCCCTGGAGATCAATGCCCATCCCGCCCGCCTGGATCTGGACGATGTCTATGCCCGGCGTGCCAAGGAATTGGGCATCCCGATCAGCATCAACACCGACTCACATTCGGAAGCAGACTTCGATATGCTGCCCTACGGTGTCGCCACCGCCCGCCGCGCCTGGCTTGAAGCCAAGGATGTGATCAACTGCTGGCCAAAAGACAAGCTGCTAAAGTGGTTGAAAAGCAGAGGTAAGCAAAAACAATAAGTCTATGAGTACGAGTGTGCCGCAACTCACACGCAAGATATGGATCGTGGTCAGCGCCATCGATCTGATCCTGTCTGGGATGGTCCTGCTCATTTACTTTGGTTTCCTGCCGATAGATATTTCGGGTTGGGACATTCCACGCTGGATAATCGGTTTGATTGCTGGTGTCTGGTTTGTGGGCGCGCTCAGCGTGCTGGTATATCAATTGACCAAGACAGATTTCATGGGATAGATGAAAATAATTTGCCCTCGTATAATAAATTTCCTTAGTGTTTGGATACGATTATTATTACAGGAAAGAGAGTCTGAAATATGCTAAACCCCTTTGGACCCCAGCGAGAACCCGGTTTATCCTCCTATGTTAATTTGCAGAAACGAGCACTGCAAAATGTGAAAGCAGCCAAAGTCCACGATCAGATTTTCCAGGTCGTACAAAATGCTTTCGAAGAGGCATTAAGACACGAGAATATTGTCTTGAGCCGCCCGGAGCGGATGCGAATGTTCTCCCAGATTTTGCGGTCTGTGCTCGAAGAGATGATCCAAAAGCTGGATAACAGCACGAAATCAAATTCCTAGAAATCTTGCGCAGCCTGGTAACTTCATCTTTTCCCCTCTGCTATAATCTTTCTCTATGATTCTAGTCACAGGCGCAACGGGATTCATCGGGCGCGCCCTCGTTCGTCATCTTTCCCAGGCTGGACAGCAAGTTCGTGTACTCCTGCGTCCCTCGCCGCAATCGCCGCGCATTCCAAAGGGTGTGCCGGTCGAGGTGGCAGTCGTGAGCTTGAACGATGAGCGTGGTGTCCGCGCGGCATTGCGTGGCGTGGACCAGGTCTATCACCTCGCCAGCGCCAGTTCCCAGGGACGGCGCGGCAACCTCCGCACCACCGATATCGAAGGGACGCGCAATCTCGCCAACGCTTCTCGGGATGCAGGCATTCAACACCTGATCTATCTCAGCCATATTGGCGCTGATCGCGCCTCGGCGTTTCCTGTGCAGAAAGCCAAGGGTATCGCTGAGGAGCACATACGAAAGAGCGGCGTTCCCTTTACCATCCTCCGTTCATCGATTGTCTTCGGCCCGGAGGATGGCTTTACCACGACGATTGCCGGTTTGTTACGAGCTGTGCCTTTCTTCTTTCCCGTTCCCAGTGATGGGCGGTCTTTGATCCAGCCAATATGGGTAGAGGATCTGGTCACCGCCCTGGTATGGACGCTGGAAAATCCGGAAACGATCAACCAGACGTATGAAATCGGCGGGGGCGAATACTTTACTCTACGCCAGGTGTTAGAAACCGTCATGAATGTTACCCACACCCGCCGGATGCTCGTGCCGCTTGCGCCGCCATATATGCGCAGCCTGCTGGTTTTGCTGGATTCGTTCGTACCAAACTTTAGTATTTCCACGTACTGGCTGGATTACGCGGCTGTCAACCGCACCTGTCCCGTGGATAATCTGCCGCGTACATTTGGTTTGATGCCTGCTCGTTTTGCTTATCGTCTGGATTACCTGGCGCGCAAACCCTGGTATTCTGATCTGATGGATAGAGTCCAAAAGACGTTTCGTCCCACACGTTAGACTATGACCGGTCCCGTTATCAAAATTCTTGAGTCGCCCGAGCAGATGAATGCTGTCGAGGAACTGCAGCGCGCGGTCTGGCCCGGTAGTGAGACCGATGTGGTTCCTGCTCACATGCTGATCACGGCCGTTCACAACGGCGGTTTAGTCGCCGGAGCGTTCGAGGAGAACAAGCTGATCGGTTTTGTCTTTGGTTTCCCTGGAATCGAGTTCACCCCCGATGGTCCGCGCCCCAAGCATTGCTCCCACATGCTGGGCATCCATCCGGACCACCGCGATTCCGGGATCGGTTTTGCACTCAAGCGTGCGCAGTGGCAGATGATCCGCCACCAGGGGCTCGATCACATCACCTGGACGTATGATCCGTTGCTTAGCCGCAACGCTTATCTCAATATCACCAAGCTGGGTGCGGTCTGCGATACGTATCGCCGCTCTGAATATGGGGACATGCGCGATGGATTGAATGCCGGTCTGCCTTCCGATCGCTTCCAAGTGGATTGGTGGATCAACACCCGCCGCGTCGAACGCAGGCTCAGCAAACGGCCGCGCAAACCGTTAAAGCTGGAAAACTTTTCCAAAGCAGATTTGCAGCCCCTTTACTCGCTCCATTTCAAAGCGGAGGGCTGGTCCCGCCCCCCGGAGCATTTCTCGCCGCTGGTAGGAAAGCTTGCCCTGGCCGAGATTCCCTCCAATTTCGCAGCCCTCAAAGAGGCGGAGTTTTCGCTGGCACGCGACTGGCGGTTCTTTACCCGCGAGGTGTTTGAGACCGCCTTTGCAGCAGGGTACATCGTCACCGACTTCGTCTATGAGCACCGGCGTGGTTTTTACGTTCTTGCGCACGGGGAGAGCACTCTCGAGCATTAACTTGCGTTGACATGCATGAAAACAAACACACCGCCGAAAGGCGGTGTGTTTGCGTGTTGGATGTTTTGTTTGAGGAGGTCGAAATTTGTACGAGAAGGAGATTCTTTGTGTCTGGGTCACCTCCGCACTTGGTTATTTTCCGAATGCTCCTGCGCGTTCATACCCACCGGGTGGTAAGTAGGCTCCTGATAGAGCGGCCGCGAACTGGCGGCAGGTTGGGGTTTCGGCGCAGGGCGTGGAGCATAAGCATTAGGTAGAGTGCGGTACGTTTCGTTTTGCGTGCGATAGGAAGGCTTGTAACTGGAAGATCGTGCGTCGGACATCGAGAAGATGCGATCGCCGGCAATCGAGATGGTGTTGATCAGGAGAACACGGATCAGCAGGACCATCGCTGCAACACCAATCGGAACGATCTTGGTCATGGTTTGCGGCCCAAGCAGAACGCCGCCAATGGCGTTATGCTCAAGGATAGCGATGGAGACACCCCACCAGGTCAGGCTGGCATTGAATGCCGCGGCAAGGAACCACGCTCCAAACAAATACCAAACCTCAGCAGGCTCATCGCGGCCCGTTTCGGGAGTGAAGATACGGGCGATCCCTGCAAAATCAATGCCACAGAAGGCGAAGGCGAGAATGGTAGCCCAGCGAAGGGAACCGAAAGCTAAGTTCCCTAGAATATCTTCAAGAGCGAACACCGTGCTCGAGTAATTGAAGACTTCGAATGCCATCAAAGCGCTTAGGATAATGGCGCCGAAGACCAATCCGCGCCGCTGCGCTGTACGCTGTAAGAAGGGGAGTAGCTTGAATTGCATGGAGCGGTTCATGAGGGAGCCTCCTGTGACATCACGTCACTGAACGAACACACAACGGATAACGATAAATACATCTTAGAACATTTGTTCTAGCTTGTCAATAGGCAATTATTGAAAAATAGTTGTAAACAGGATTTTTTAAGGTTGGCGTCCCCCAATCGTCAGGAAAGGTGACAGTTACTCAGGCGAAGTGACTGCCACCTTGTTTATGGTTTTGCCATTAAGGCGTTGTGGACAACATCCAGGGTTTGCAGCGCAGTGAGATTTCGCCAGGGCCAGGCCGTCTTCATCCGTTTGGGATCGTCGAAGAAGTTGCGGGCAAAGGTAAGATGAAACCCATCCGGGCTGAGTCCGTGGTGCGGAAGGGGCTGAACAGCCGCCCAAAAGTTCCACAGCGGGATCTCATAGTCATAAGCGATCTGGGCGATGGTGGCATTGATGGCATTATTCCCTTCCAGGTTGTCTGCCTTCGTAGCGATGATCGGCAGTGCGCCGGTCGCAATAATCCGGTCGAGTACCTTGCGCATGTACTTGTCATACTCGGCGGCGGGTTTCTCGGACCACCACGTTTCCATACTGACAAATACAATCGACGGTTTCCAGGTCCGCAGTTCGCAATCGAGCGGGGATTCGTTCGGGTTGCAGGATTTGGGGTCGGCGCGGAACGGGGAAAGGACGGCAGCGGCGTTGAATCCGCCTTTGACAGCGAGACTCTTGCGGGAAAACGAACCCTGATAGTAATCAATGGTCGGTTGAAGATAGGAATACTCCGTGCCGAGACTGAATTCACCGGGTTTGTCGAACACAGAAAGAAAGTAGGAGGAAACATTCTGGCAATCGCCGATGATGGAAAAGTGGGTTGGGTCATTGCCGAGTGACAGCCCATATTCATAGATCAAGCGGGCGCGGTTGCTGATGCCGGTGGGAACAGCGGGCATTTTCATCCACGCCTCTTCAGGGAGCGGTTCCTTTTGCTCCGGCGTCCCAATGGGAGCAAGTGTGG
>DATHUN010000155.1:0-9371 GCA_035462205.1 Anaerolineales bacterium | reverse complement strand
TGCAGTGTTTCCTCGACCCAGTCGTACATCGAAATCGCTGGCGCCCAGGTAAATACATCGATATTCGCGCCGCCCAACACGGCGAGTCGCGTTTCTGCCAGCATCCACCAGAACCACTCTGCTTGCTGCCAACCGGTCGGCGGACCTGATGTTTCGGTCACCCATAATGACTTACTGGGCCAGCGTTTTTGAGCGTTCAGCAACAGCTGATGGAACGGCGGCAAGGTTGAATCGCGATAGTGGTTCAATCCGATAATGGTGACGAGATCCGAACAGCCACCCAATTCAGGATCGCATCGACCCATGACGATATCCAGCACGGCAGCCTGGTCATCCTCCGGGATGGTATCGGTCGCATGCCAAGGTTCAGGAATAACCAATACCGCATCCGGCTTGATTTCCAAAATAGCTTTCGATGCTTCAATGATCATCCTGCTGATCTGACGGCGAAATGCAGACGGGTCTTCTTCATGCAAGAAGGGACTCCATTTGCCCTGCCGTCCGGCAAGCTCCACCAGCAGGCTGGGCTCGTTACAGACGCAATAATATTCCAGCGATGGATAGCGTTGTGCAATGCTGCGAGCGAACTCTGCAAAATGCAGCGGTGCATCGGCCGAGAGAATATCCAACCAATCCGGATAGCCATAATGCCAGAGGTCCAGGTAAAGCTTTAGATTGTGCTTTTTAGCGGCATCCACTACCCTATCCAGCCAGGACCAATCGAAGACTCCGGGCGCGGGATGAGAAAGATACCAGCGAGCGGCATCACGGATGCCGAGGCAACCCGCCTGCACCATCAAGCGGTAATCGGCCTCCAGAAATTCATCATGCCGGATCAGATTCACTTCATCCTGACGGTACGGAGAACCATTCTTCAGCCGGAGAAAATCAGAGTTCTCGAGGAAGGCCCATAGCTCCAAAGGCTCGATCGCCGGCATCAGGGGTACCGGCGCGTTCAGGCTGGGTGGAACAATTACAGGGCGTGGGTGGATGGGAATTTCATTGATCGAGCGGGCGTCGGTGTCCATTCTTTGCGATGTGCTCCGTGATGTGGAATGTTTTTCGTTGCTTACAAGACGTCAATTCGCAGTTTTTGTAACGTGGGAATCATTTTAACCGCTGTTCTTGATTTATCTCATGGTAAACAAGCAATTTGATGATAGGCAGCAACGCTTCTTCGTGCACCATGGTTTCTCAGCATAGACAAATGACTCAAGGTAGAATGGGCAGATGACCGAGGGTCGCTCACGCCTCATCCTGCCCTTTGCCCTGATCACTGCCATCGCAGCTGTCTCCACTGCCTCGATATTTATTCGCTACGCCCAGGAGGACGCTCCCTCGCTAGTCATTGCTGCACTTCGATTGACATGCGCGACCCTGGTCTTAACTCCTCTGGCACTATCTCGCCATCGCGAAGAGCTCAAACGCCTATCGGGCAACGAAATGTTTCTGGGAATCATCTCGGGAATCTTTCTTGCCGCTCACTTTGCGACCTGGATCTCCTCCCTGGAATACACGACCGTGGCAAGCTCTGTGGTGTTTGTATCCACGGGTCCGCTGTGGGTCGCGTTGCTATCGCCGGTATTGCTTAACGAACGGCTGACACGGGCAGCGATCGTCGGGCTGGTGATCGCCATTTTAGGAGGGACATTGATCGGGCTGTCTGATGCGTGCGTGTGGACGAGTGGACTGCGCTGTCCCAACCTCGGTCACGTCCTACAAGGACGTGCCATGTGGGGCAACTTCCTGGCACTGATCGGCGCGTGGACCGTTTCCGGTTATCTGATCATTGGTCGGAAACTCCGAGCGAAGATGTCGCTCGTTCCTTACATATTTTTGGTCTACGGCATTGCAGCGATCACGCTGATGGTCACGACCTTTGTGGCCGGTCAAAGTTTATTCGGCTATCCTGCTCCTACGTACGGCTGGATCTTTCTGCTTGCCGTCTTCCCCCAATTGATCGGTCATTCCACAGACAATTGGGCACTGCGCTATCTTCCAGCTGCCTTTGTCGCCGTGGCAACGCTGGGCGAGCCGATTGGTTCAGCGATCCTGGCATTCTTCTTACTACAGGAAACACCGTCTCTTGCTGTGATCATCGGCGGTGCATTGATCTTATTCGGAATTTATCTTGCCGCAAGGAGCGAACAAACGTGAACAAACTCCCATCTCACATCTATCTTGATGAGCACAATATCCCCTATGAGCCCAAAAGCTTTTCGCCGGATACCGAGAAAGGGGCGGCAAATGTTGCGCGTGTGCTTGGCTTCACGGAACGGCAAGCCGTCAAAACACTCATTTTCCAGGTGGATACCGGCGAGCGCGTGCTGGTCATGCTGGGCGGTGACCAGAATGCCGTTTCAGGGAATCTCAAGAAAGCGATTGGGTCGCGCAACATCCGGATGGCAGACCCCGACGTTGTCAAAGAGACGACCGGATATGTGATCGGCTCGATCCCGGCCTTTGGCTGGCAGCCGTCTGGATTCCGTTCCTTCTTCGAGGCGAGTCTCGTCAATGAACCGATCCTTGGAACGGGTGCCGGCCAATGGGGTGAGGAAATCATGATTACGCCGGCAAACCTGATCAGGGCAAGCAACGCGATCGTGGTCAATTTGACAGATCGGGACAAACCGGTAAGCGTTGGATAACGAGAACTGATTCAGACACGGATAGATTAAAACGAGCTAAAGACAGCACATATTACGAGATTCTTAATTCATTCGAAAAAGACCCTGTAATTCATAATTTATTTAAGGAAGAAGCATACAATGCAGATACGTATTTATTCTTACAGGAGGTTGCCATGAGAACTTTTACCAAACCATCAGATGCCGAATTGCGCAAACGATTATCGCCGCTTCAGTACGAAGTCACCCAGCACGAAGGAACAGAGCGCGCCTTTAGCAATGAATATTGGAACAACAAAAAAGACGGAATTTACGTGGATGTCGTTTCTGGCGAGCCGTTATTCAGCTCCCTCGACAAATATGACTCAGGCACAGGCTGGCCAAGCTTCACAAAGCCGCTCGAGCCGGAGCATGTTACCACCCGCACCGATTACAAGATATTCATGGCGCGCACGGAAGTCCGCTCGAAGTACGGTGACTCCCACCTCGGCCATCTCTTCGACGATGGTCCTGCACCTACCGGCCTGCGCTATTGCATGAACTCGGCTTCCCTGCGGTTTATTCCAGTGGAAAAGCTAGAGGAAGAAGGCTACGGCGAGTATCTCTCTCTATTCAAGTGATAAACGGTCAGATCCAGCCGGTCTTTGATGCCGCGAACAAAACAGTCTGTCATTTCTGACAGACTGTTTTGTTTATCTCAGGTAGAGCATGTTCATTTCACGTAATCGGTTTGCAAGTGACTCGCTGAGATCGCCATCCCCCATCCGCCATTCCCAGTTTCCGCCCAATCGGCTGGGGAAGTTCATACGCGCCTCGCCTCCCAGGTTGAGTACATCCTGCATCGGCACTACTGCATAAACGGCAACGGAAGCCCAAATCGCGCGGATCATATCCCAGGCGATGTCGTTTCCGTTGGAACTCAGGTATCGGCGTGCATAATCGCGTTCGTGTGCGGGCGCGGTTTCATACCAACCGCGGACGGTGTCGTTGTCATGTGTTCCTGTATAAGCTACACAATTCGATGTGTAGTTATGCGGCAAAAACGGGTCGGTTGGGCTTGTAAAACCGAACTGGAGAATCTTCATGCCGGGAAGATGAAAGCTATCGCGCAGTTCGGCGACGTCGGGCGTGATCACTCCCAGATCCTCTGCAATAATTGGCAGTGTGCCACCTTTCTTTGCGCTCAAGGCAGGGGAAAGCGTCTGGAAGAAATCTTTTCCGGGACCCGGCACCCAGCGCCCATGCTCGGCGGTCGGACTACCAAAGGGGATTTCATAATATCCGGCAAAGCCGCGAAAGTGATCGAGACGGACAATATCCACCAGTTTCAACACGGCATGAAAACGCTCAATCCACCAGGCGTAACCCGTCTTTTTGTGGGCACTCCACTTATAAAGTGGATTGCCCCACAGCTGTCCGGTGGGAGAGAAATAATCCGGCGGAACGCCGGCGACGACCGTCGGCAAACTGTTTTCATCCAGAAAGAATAGCTTCGGATTGGCCCACGCATCCGCACTATCATAAGCGATGAAAATTGGAATGTCACCGATGATGGTAATGCCTTTTTCATGAGCATACTCGCGCAGTTTGTTCCATTGGCGGAAGAATAAAAACTGGTAGAACGAATAGCGCAAGATATCCTCCGCGTGCTCGCCACGCGCCTTTTCCAGCGCCGCTGGCTTACGCTTGCGAATCGATTCCTCCCATTCGTTCCAGGCCCCGCCGCCGTTCGCCTCTTTAATGGACATGAACAGAGCGTAATCCTCGAGCCAGGAGGCATTCTCTTTGGTGAACCGTTTGAACTCCTTGCGAAAATTGTCGGAGGTGGCGGGCAAATGGGAAAATGCCTTTTGCAGAAGATCCAGCTTCCACGGAATCAGCAAGCCGTAGTCGACGCGCGAGGCACTAAAGGCTGGCATATCCAAAAATTCTTCCTGAGCAAGTAAGCCATCCTCGATCAACGCTTCGAAGCTGATCAAATAGGGATTTCCAGCAAAGGCGGAGAAGCATTGATAAGGGGAATCGCCATAACCGGTCGGTCCCAGGGGGAGGATTTGCCAGAGCCTGCACCCGGTGGAAATGAGCCAATCCACAAAGCGATAGGCCTGTGGACCCAGATCGCCAATCCCGTATCGACCGGGCAAGCTCGTGGGATGAAGCAGAATTCCCCCAGCGCGGTTAAAGTTCATTCGGCAATCTCCTCGTTTGTATAAATTGCCCGGCGTGGACATGGTTTTCTTCAAAGTCGGCAAGTGCTACATCTGTACCAATCTGACCGTTCGGCTCCACCACACAACCTTCTGGGACCACACTATTCTTTCCCACGATTGCGATGTTAATCTGCGGGTCGGCGACCCCCCAACCCACGCGCGCGTTCGCCTGAACCATCACATTCCGATCCAGGACGGCGCGTTCGATGACGGCACCGCTTTCGACCACGCAATCGGTCAGCAGAATCGACTCGCGTACTACCGCACCAGGTCGGACGACAACACCCGGCGAAAGTACACTGCTTTCCACGCGTGCATCGGTGCCGATATAACAGCCGTCGCAGATCATACTGGCATACACTTGTGCGTTTCCGGGCAGGCGTGCCGGCGCGCGTTCCTCGGTTCGCGTGTGAATGATCCAATCTCGGCTGTAAAGTTTGAGCGGCGGGTTTGGCGAAAGCATATCCATATGCGCTTGCCAGTACGATTCAATCGTTCCCACATCCATCCAGTAGCCTGTATAAGGAAAGGCAAATATCCGCGCTTTGGACTGAATCAGTTTGGGGATAATGTCTTTTCCAAAATCGTGGGACGATTTGGTGTTCTGCCGGTCCTCCCACAAGACTTCATCCAGCAATTTGCGATTGAAAAGGTATACGCCCATGTTGACCAGGTTCGAGGGCGGTTTCGCTGGTTTCTCAATAAATGAAGTGACACGGAACTTGGAATCGGTTGCCAGTACACCGAACCGGGAAGCCTCCTCGATCGGTACGCGGATCGTGCCGATGGTGACATCCGCCTGCTGGTCGATGTGGAACGAGATCATCGGCTCGTAATCCATGGTGTAGATATGATCGCCGGAAAGAATGAGCACGAAATCAGGATTACCCCTCTTGATGAAACCGAAATTTTGCTGGACGGCATCGGCCGTTCCGGCAAACCAATCGGAGTCGTTGCGCGCTTTATAAGGCGTGAGAATCTTTACTCCGCCGGTAAAGTCACGATTGAGGTCCCACGGCGTACCCGCACCCACATGCTCGATCAAGGATTGGGGGCGGTATTGCGCCAGGATCATCAAATCCAGGATTCCGGAGTTAACACAGTTCGAAAGGGGAAAATCAATGATGCGGTATTTACCCGCGAAGGGAACGGCCGGCTTCGTCCGTTTTTGGGTGAGCACTCCGAGCCTCGAACCTTCGCCACCGGCAAGTATTACAGCGCGTGTTTTCATGAGACCCTCATATGTTTTTTATGGAGTTACCGTTCTTGTACTGGATGTTTCCACGAGCCTTTTGTAGAGAGCCAAATATTTCCGTGCAGATTGCGGCCATGAAAAATCAAGCGCCATTCCCGCCTTTTGCATGGCCGCCCAGCGCTCATGATAAGGATAAAGCGCCATCGCCCGCCGAACCGCATCATTGAACCGCTTAACTTTAGCGTCGATAAACACAAATCCGGTCTCGCTATCGGTGACGGTATCGTGCAAACCACCGACCGCGCGCACGAGCGGGATACAGCCATAACGCATCGAGATCATCTGGGAGATGCCACACGGTTCATAACGCGAGGGCATCAGGAAAATATCCGCGCCGCCATAGATCTGGCGGGCAAGCTTTGCATCGTAACGCGTTTCCACCCGAACACAATCGGACATCTCCTCCTGCAGTTTCTTGGCCATCGACTCCAGCTTTGGATCACCTGCTCCTAGCAGGACCAGTTGCCACTTCTGTTTACCCAGCATTCGCAAACCCTTCAGAGCAATGTCGACACCTTTTTGCACGTCCATGCGTGTGACCATGCCCAGCAAGGGCACATCAGGCAAAACCGGTAAGCCTACTCGTTCTTGCAAGGCAGTCTTGTTAATCGGTCGCAGCGATAATGTATCGGCGTTGTAATTCATTGCGAGGGCGGAATCCGTTTGTGGATCATAAGAAACGGTATCCAATCCATTCAAAATCCCCGTCAGCGAATCGGCACGGTTGCGGAAGAAATCCTGCAAGCCGGAACCAAATTCTTCGTGCAGAATTTCGTCGGCGTACGTCGGTGAAACGGCTACGATCGCATCAGATGCCCAGAGTCCCAACGGCATGGGCATAACCCGCGCCCAAGTGGGCAGATCGGTATTCGCCAGCGGTAGCCCGTACGCTTCGAGCGCCGCGCTCACGTCCGGTCCTAGAAATGGAAGATTATGGATCGTAACCACGGAGGAAACTTTTCGAGTCTTTTCCCCCCAGCGTTTGACGAGGTTGCCGTAGGATGCCAGTGCGGTGTGCCAGTCGTTGGCATGGATAATATCCGGGTGCCAGTGAATCTGGCGCGGCAACTCCAGCGCGGCCATTGAAAAGAAGGTGTACTTTTCTCCATCGAGTTTGTTGTTGGAGGAATAGACCGAGCCGCTCGCTCGGATCGGATCGCCATTTAGAAAGTAGACCGGCATTCCATCCAAGCTGCCTTCAAACGCCTCCACCTGGACCTCGGATTCGCCGCGCGGAATCGAATAGATACCCACCGGACGCAGCGACTCAGCCCGGATCGCGGAATGATACGGCAGGACAAGCCGAGCATCCAGTTTGATTTCCTCATTGGACAGCGCCCGTAATGCACGCGGCAATGTGCCTGCCACATCGCCCAACCCGCCGACTTTGACAAACGGTTCCGCCTCGGCAGCGAGGAACAGAATGTTGATGGTTTGGGACATCTCTCCATTTTACAACGAAAATCAAGAGACCCTTCGGTCAGTTTCTCGTATTGACGATGAAAATGCACCTCGCGAATGTGATATAAGATAGGAAAACGAATCGTTTCCCATCCAAAGGAGGAACAATGAAAGTCTTGAGCATGTCTCGTACGGTGCAGGTTTTGTTGTTCGTCGTCCTGGCCCTTGGACTCGCAGCATTCATTGTGCCAAGAACCGAGTTCTATCGTGAATGGAAATTTGAGGGAAAATCCAAGAGCCGCAATACGGTGGTGCATGCAGAGGTTGTTAACGCCCCAGCCGCACAGCTTGTGGCCGTTGCTCCTCCAGCACTCAATGGCTTCACACCACAGACACCAGTTGGTTTCGGTAGCGGAGATCCCTGGGAGCCGGCGATTGCATCCGACCGCTTTGGTCACGTTTACATTTTGTATCCCCAATATGGTGGTGTTCCAGGGTGCCCTGGTTGTTATAGTCCGACGATGATCCTGCAAGTCAGCTCCGACCATGGATCGACTTGGGGCACACCAAGAGTCATCTATCCGGCTGGCTCTACTAGCTATCAAGTAGATGCCCAAATCGCAGTCGATCCTGTCGATGGACAAACGGTCTATGCTGCCTGGTTGCAAAACAATAAATCCGATATCGTTGTGGCGAAATCCACGAACTTCGGTGCAGACTGGACTGTTGTTACCGCGGATCATACCAATGCGGGAACCGATAAACCGATTCTTGCCGTGCGTGGCCAGAATGTGTATGTCTCTTACAACCATAGCCAGACGGCTTACGTCACCTATTCCCATGATGGCGGCTCTAACTTCACCGAAGTGAAGATCAATCAAAATTCCCATCTCGGGTGGTCATTAGGTGGCGGGGGTACAGTCACGCCTGATGGGACCGTCTACATTTCATGGGATGGTTATGAACAGAATGGTGGAGCAAAAGGAAATGTGAATCTCTATATTAGTAAGTCCACAGATCGTGGCGCGACGTGGTCGACAAAGTTGCTGGATGTCTCCGCATCTCCGCCCGATTGCTCTGCTTTCAGCTGCGGCTGGGCGTTTCTCGGCGCGGCAGTGACGATGACCTCTGATACGTCTGGTAACCTGTATGCATTGTGGAATGCGGGTACGGTCGACAAGGGACCAGAACGCATGTACTTCTCCAAGTCCACAGACGGCGGGAACACGTGGTCAGCCAAGCAGGATGTTTCCACAGCCGCCCAGGGAGTGGAACATTCCTTCCCCGCCATAGCCGCCGCAGGCAACGGTGACGTTCGCATCGCCTGGATGGATACACGTGTCGCAGCCTCCGGTGCGATTGACCGTTGGAACGTCTATTTCCGTTCTTCCACCAATGGTGGTTCTACCTGGACTTCAGAAGTGGATCTTTCCACCTATGTAAGCGGCTACAGCTTCATTTTCACCGAAGGCTATCGCTTCCCATACGGAGACTACTTCGAGATGGATGTGGATGAACAAGGGACGAATCACATTGTCTGGGGTGAGGGACCCGATTACAGCGGACCTGGCTCGATCTGGTATGCCAAAGGAAAATGAACCCGAAGTAAGAGCTGGATTCAAATATGTTTGGTTCTGGAAATCACGGCTGCCCGAGCGAAAAGGACAAGCGTGTAGGGTTGTTGCCCGTGGAACGCTGAATTCGATTCTTGTAGAATTTCCAGATGGGTACCGAGTGGTTTCATCGCGGTACGCGGTGAGAAAACAGAAATCGTAGGGACGGGCAACTGTCCGTCCCTACGAGACAATAAAAATCGCCCTCATTTCGAGAACGATCTGGGTGCCTGATTCACCCCAGTCCATTATTGATCAAGGATCT
>DATHUN010000154.1:0-3496 GCA_035462205.1 Anaerolineales bacterium | reverse complement strand
ATGGCTGCCCCAAAACTGCACCAGGGTGTGTTGATACGACAGGTCATCCAGGTAGGGGACCAACGTCAGGTACGTCTCGAATTTATCCCGGATGATACCTCCCAGAATAACATACCCGCCATCCGGCCCTGGAAGGACAGTGAAAAAAGGTCCTGGAGAGCTCTGCTGGGCAATCCCCCGGGCGTCAATATCGACACCGGCCTCCTGGTGGTGCGGTTCAACAAAGACAATCAGAGCGGCGTTGCCCTGTTCCTGCCCGGAAAGTCCTCATCGCGTACGATCAGAAAGATGTTTGGTCAGGCAGGCGGGGAAGGACCCGTCGCTTCGCTCGACCAATTCAATGATTGCTTCAGGAGCAAACGAAACGCCGTGAGCGCCGACCAGTTCGATTTTTGGGGAGCGGTGTCAGCGTGCGCTCCGCTCCTTGGACAACCTGGATAATTATTGTTTTTTAACAGAACTCACGTACGTGTAAGAGAAAAGGCTGGCGGAGACCGCGTAGCCGATCTTCGTCAACAAAAACGTATCCATCTTGTCTGCCATCAGCACAGTGAAGGGAAAAACCAGCAGAGCCGCGACGATTGCCAGAGGCGCGCTCGAGAATTTCGCCTTCGGACGGTAAGCTAACGACTGCATTACGGCGATCAATCCGCCTGCATATCCCACTTGCATTTGATTGGCAAGGATAAGAAACAAGATCGCCCCCAGGGCGCTTCCTGCTCCCGCGGCGACCAGTAGCTGCCCGAACAGGGGCCAGCGCCGTGAGAGTAGCGCCAGGAACGTGATCGCCTGTGCAAAGGCAATGGCTACGATGGCGGCGATCAAAACAAGGACAATTGCGCCGATGACCTCGAACGCCGGGTCGTTTTGCCAGCGCAGGACGATCCCGATCAAGGCACAGGCGGGCGCAATAGCTCCGGCGAGGCGGCTCATCCGTGCCCGTTCCTCGGCGCCTTGTTTAAGTTGCAGGCGGATCGATCGTGGCAGGATGAGGCGGGATATCTGCCAGGGTAAGCGATGCGCTTGCGCAGAGGAATTCAAATACTGGGTCAGCAGATCCAGCCAGGCATCTTTCTTCGCTGTCTCGCCTTCGTGCTGGATGCGATCCAATAAACGCTCGTACGTGGGTCCATCCTCCAGCGTGCCGAGCAGGCCAGCGGCGCCGAGCCTCGCCTCCTCAGGGCAGCTTTCATCCTGATAGGCTTGTCGCAGCCATTCCGGTCCTCTGGGACCACTGCTTTCCAGCCAGCGGGCACCCTCACCGTGAGCAAGCGCCGAGAATAACAGGAGCTGCTTATGGGCGTCCCCCAATTGCAGACCAGACTCCGCAAGCTCAGCCGCCATCACCTCCAGTTCCTGGGGATCCAATGTGATTTTATGTTGCCTGTAATCCAGGAGTTTCTGATCGAGGGTCGCCCTCAGTGGGTGGGAAGCCAATGCATCCTTCTCCCTCACAAAAGGATTTCGGGCAACAATTAAATCTCCCTGCTGTCGGTAGGACCACTTATGGGGTACCTGCTTCGGCGTAACCTCGGTGATTTTGGAATAACTGTATTCATACCATTCGTCGAGCGAAACGTTTCCATCGTTATTCAGGTCCGCCGCGCCCGTTTTCAAGCCCTCCAGCAGGAAATGTGTGAACAAAGAAAGCTCGGACTGCTGAATGATGCGATCCCCCTCGAATGCAAATTGTGTGGAGTCTGTCGCCGTCAACACAACCCGCCCCGAGCCACTGCCTCCAAACGTGCCCTCGGTGATCGCTTTGGCTTCCCCTTTTGTCCCGCGTTCGAACGCTCCGCTGTTGCAGCAATCCAAAATTAAGATTTGCCGCCTTGACCTGCACTTATCCAGTTCATAGGAAAGAAAAGAGGAAGAGATCGCGGTCGCATTCAGGGAGTCGGTCTGAGTGTCTTTTAAGGCAAGGAACAGACTGCCGCGCTCGTCGAGAACGCCATGACCGGAAAAGTAAAGCAGGACCAGGTCGTCTGGTTTTCTATTGGATAGAAACCGGCTGATGGCTCGCCGGGATTTCAATTCCGTCGGATCGGTCAGCGACACGACCTCATCAAAATCGCCGATATGTTTGGCCCGCAAAACTTTCGCCAGTTCGCGTGTATCCGCCTCCGGTGTTTTCAGGGGCGCCAGCTTGGGGTCGTTATACTGATTGTTACCAATGATGAGTGCAGATTTCATGGGTGGCTGCTTTAAGGGAATAATATATCCGAATGTTGTTTTGTACCCGCGCTTCACGGAGAAGGTTCGATGCCACGTTCCATAAAAGTTTACATCAAACGAGAAGCGAAGTCAAAACAAATGCGGACCCGAGGAAACTTCTGACGTTCCAAAGTCTTCGCAACAAGGATAGGTGGAAAAAGTACATTGCGAAAAAGTACAGGGCATGAAACAAGGCCGCCCACCACGGGCAGGCCGCAGCGACCGATCTGGACGTTGATTTGCTCAAGGCGGCGCGAGGGTTATAGCGACTCACCCGGAATTTTGCTTGCATCCTCCTTTATTTTCCTGTATAGTTTAATCAATGGAGAACAATTGAGAATATTCTTCTCGAGGAGATAACAAACGTCCACTCTCCCCTCCCTCATTTGAGAAGCAATCAATCTTGTTCGAGAATGGGCAATCTGCTGAAATCTGAATACGCCGGCTGCGATCCTCGTCAGCGGTAGCACTACCCTCCTCACTCCAGACTCAAAAACCGGTTGATAGAAACTAGGGAAATCCCTACTTATAATGCCATAGGTGATTACCCTAAAATCATAGTGAAATAAGTGGCATTCGACCAAACCGGAGGCACATATGGCTGAAAAACAGGATACCACTGCCAGGGGGCGCCAAAAACTTCTGGATGCCCTGCAGCGTCTCGCAACAAACCTGGAAAAAAGCCCGTCTTTGCGACCGGGAGTGATCGTGTTTCTTCTCACCGGCGCTGCTCAGGGCTATTTCGTTTTGGAGTGTAGTGAGGGGCATGTGCAACTGACCGAATACCCGCCCGCACTGGGCGGGGCAGGCGGCGGAGGTGGAGGGGGTGGTGGAGGCGGCGGGGGCGGTGGTGGTGGTGGAGGCGTAGTGCAAGCCTTCATTCAAGTAATGGGAGATGCGAATACCGTTCGCGCGATCCTGGATGGCGACAGAGACGCAAGAGAGCAGTTTCTGGCCGGGGGGCTGCGAGTGCAGGGCGATCTGCGCTACTTGAGCGATCTCGCTCTGGAGCTTGGCGTGCTCAAGGAGCCGCTTTAAGGAACGGTCTGTCCATTCCAATGGGCGTTAGGAGGTAACACCTATGGCTGAGACGAAGGGTTTGGTACAACGATTGTCCATATTTTCCAAAAGTACGGCTTGCGTTTGGATCGGACCGACGCCGAATAATAATTCGCTTCTTTTCGTCTCCAACGATGGGACGTCCGCTGACTCTGCATTTGCGGCATCTCTGGTCCACACGCTGGCTGCCGCGTCCACAACCTATCGAGAAGTTGTGGCGATA
>DATHUN010000153.1:0-10861 GCA_035462205.1 Anaerolineales bacterium | reverse complement strand
GTCAGTTGGACATCGGGTGCGCCCGCCAAAGGCAGATTCTCTTTCAATTCTGATTTCACGATCCACGCACCAAAGCCCTGTATCATTTGCGTGACCTGCGCAGGGTCGATATTCTGTACAATGCGGCGCTCGGCGCGCATGCTCCACTTGGCTGAGCCATCCTGGCTCAGGGATGGATCGGTCACCGGCTTGATCGCCACCTGCTCAGACTCGGCATGAAAGCCAGAAGGAAGTGAGGCGTTCAGTGCCAGCGCGGCGAGCCGGGTCAGGTCCACAGCAGCCGCATACAGAACCGAGAATTCCACCTGCATCGTCAGCGTCAGCCGGGTGCCGGCCGCGCCCGGCGGTGGGTCATATTCTTCCGCAAGAGTTTGCGAGACAGCCAGGGTCTTGTCAAAGAGCAGATCGCCCGAGGCAAGCTGCTCGGCCAATTTTTTCCGTGCGCTTGCTTCGAGCGTCTTCATCAACAGCTCTTTGGCGCGCTCCCGGTCCGCATTGCTCGCCTGCACCGACGGCAGCTCGCGCCCGCCCGTCGTCGGCTCAGGATTGGTGACAGAGAGGGAAAGCCCCAGCCGGCCCTCGATTACGTTGATCGTCTCGGCATCCAGGTTGCCCGCCGCGCCGCCTTCCATAGCCTCAACGGGTAATTCCAGAGTCTTGCCAGCGCCCGCCGACACCTCGCCAGCCTCACTCGTCACAAAGCGCACACCTTCCGCATTTTGCACTACCGTCCCGGCTGGGACGCTTACCGTCTGCTGGGTGAGATTGCGAAATTCCACGCTTCCCGTAGCTTTCGATTGCGGCACCACCGCTTGTCCGGTCACGACCACCGTTTGTGTCCCATCTACGATCACACGTTTTTCGCGCGCCGGAATACTGCCGGTGATGAACACCGTCTCCACCGATGTGCTGGCAGTGACCGGCAGCTCCACGCTCTGCACTTTCGAAACCGGCTTCAAAGTGATCTGGGCACGCGGGATGAATAAAGCGACCAGGGTCAGTACAGCCAGCACGCCCAGGAGAAATACCGAAATGCGTACGACGGGATGAGTGCGCCACGGCTCTTCCTGCGGCGATAGTTGCTCCCGTTGCTCGCGCAAATCCTTGCGCGGGGCGCGCTGCGGCCAGCGCCTGCGACGCGATTTCGGCCACGCCACGCGCTGGGCCTGCCCTGTAGACTCGAAGACCGGAATGTGCAATGCTTCTGCGTCCGCGCGTGCACGCCGCGCTCGAGTCACAAGTCCCAGCTGCGCGCCGAGCGTGGATGCATGTCTCTGCAGCACTTTCAGGTCTACCTGCCGCAACGTGACCTTTTCATATTTGGGCCACACCAGCAAAATGCGCGGTGTCTTCGCCCAGGACATGCGGTCACGGACAGAGATCAAGTCATCATGCGATTCGAGTGTGATGATCTGGGTCTTCACTGGCTGGTAATTATAGCGTAACGCGACAGTCATGTCGCACGGCGGCTACTGTACTTGACCGATGCTCCTGATTTATGTATAGTTGGCAAAACTTTAATATGGAGGAGCAGCGATGTCACAATCTGCCGATATCATTTTCACGAACGCCAGAGTGTTCACGAGTGACGAGTCAAAGCCAAACGCCGAGGCGGTGGCGGTCAAAGGGAATCGCATCCTCTATGTGGGCGATCATGCCGGGGCGATGGCATTCCGCAGTGAAAAGACACGGGTCATCGATGGGCAGGGACATACGCTGACCGCCGGTTTTATTGATACGCATGTGCATTTGCTCTGGGGGTCGATCTGGATGGGCAACGCACAGCTCCAGGAAGTACGAACAAAAGAAGACCTGAAAAAAGTTCTGACCGATTTTGCGGAACAGAACAAAACCAATCCCTGGGTGGTGGGGCGTGGGATCAAGTACAGCATCGTCTCCACACGTCAGGAGTTGGACGAGATCATCGCCGATCGTCCCGTCTACGTCGGCGCGTTCGACGGTCATACCGGCTGGGCGAATACGAAGGCGCTGGAGATGGCCGGCATCCTGCGCGGTGATGGACACCAGCTAGTAAATGGCATCGTCGTCCGCGATCAGAATGGATGGGCAACGGGCGAATTGCGCGAAGGCGATGCGATGCGCCTCGTCATGGATCTGGTCCCGGTGCCGGATGCCAACCGCAAGCGTGAATTATTGAAGCTTGCCATCCATGAATTCAACAAAACGGGTATCACCAGCGTCCATAACATGAACGGCGACATGGAAGAATTGATGGCGTACGCTGCCCTCGAAGATTCCGGCGAGATGAACCTGCGCGTCTATGTGCCCTATCACGTCAAGCCCGAGGCGACGGAAGAGATGCTCAGCGAAGCTGCGGAGATGGCAAAGGTAAAAATGGACTACGTGCGCGGCGGCGCGGCAAAGTTCTTTATGGATGGGGTCTGGGAGTCATACACAGCTTACAACGTTCATCCCTATGCCGATGATCCCGACGTCAAAGTAGAACCCATTTTCTCACTGGAACATTTCACCCGCATGGCATCGCTGTGCGACCAAATGGGCTTGCAGATTGCTGTCCATTGCTGCGGCGATGGCGCGGTCCGCCAGGCTCTCGATGGCTATGAAGCCGTTCAAAAGATCAACGGCAAGCGCGATAGCCGTCACCGCGTGGAGCATATCGAAGTGTGCCAGCCGGAAGATATGCCCCGATTCAAGGAGTTGGGTGTTGTTGCTTCCATGCAGACCAGTCACGCGCCGTTCAGTCGCGAAGAAGACATGGTCTGGACCAAGCGCACCGGTCCGCAGCGCTGGAATTTCTCGTTCCCCTGGCGCTCGCTGAAGAATGCAGGCGCTCGCCTCTCGCTCGGCAGTGACTGGACCGTGGCTCCCTTCAACCCGATGGTCAATATTTATGTTGCGCTCAATCGCAAGAAGTATGATGAGTCCAATCTCGATCAGCGTTTGACGCTCGAAGAGTGTATTCTTGGCTATACGCGCGATGCCGCCTATACGGAATTTATGGAGAATGAAAAAGGACAGGTCAAAGAAGGCTATCTTGCCGACCTTGTACTGTTCTCTGATGACTTGTTCCAGGTGAAACCCGAAAATATCATGTCTGCCAAGCCCGTGCTCACGATGATGGATGGTAGGATTGTGTTTGAGGAATAAGTCGGTGGTTGAGTAGGGCGAAGGCCGTATCGAAACCACCTGTAAATATGTAAACGAAAGTTTTCTTGAAACAACTGGTTCCAATCCGTCCTCCAAAACGATGCGTGACTACTCGACCATTGATTTTCTTTGAATAAATGACTACCTATATCCTGCGCCGCCTCCTGCAAGCCGTACCGATTATGCTTCTCCTGAGCATCTTCCTCTTCGGCATTGTGCGCCTTATGCCGGGAGGTCCGCTGGCGCAGGCAGAGCGCAATCCCAATGTCACGCCGGCACAACTGGCGGCGTTGCGCATTCGTCTTGGACTCGACCAGCCTCTTCCCATCCAATACGCAAAATGGATCAAAGCCTTTGTGCTCGAGGGCGATTGGGGATATTCCATTAAGTTTCGTCGCCCGGTCGCCGATATGGTCGCGGAACGCGTCCCTGCCACACTCTTGTTGTTTGGCGTCGGATTTGTTTTCATGTTGATCTTTGCGATTCCCATCGGCGTCTATTCGGCGATCAAACCTTATTCGCTGTTCGACAACATCATTACCACATTCAGCTTTGCCGGGCAGAGTGTGCCGGTCTACTGGCTGGGGCTGGTGCTGATCGTCATTTTTTATCTCAATATCCAAAACCCGTTCGGCGATGGTCCCATGTTCCCTGCCGGCGGGATGTACACCGTGGGACAGGAGGGAAGTCTCCCGAACCTGCTCTGGCATTTGGTCTTACCGATCGCAGCAATGACCTTTAGCTGGATCGCCTGGTACTCGCGCTTCCTGCGCTCCTCCATGCGCGACACACTGAACGAAGATTACATTCGCACGGCGCGGGCAAAAGGACTCTCGCTGCGCACGGTCCATTTTCGGCACGCGCTTCGCAACGCCCTGTTGCCGCTGGTGACCCTGATCGCCCTCGACCTTCCGACCGTCTTCGGCGGGGCGGTCTTCATCGAAACGATCTTTGCATGGCCCGGCATGGGTCGTCTCTTCTGGGACGCGGCGCGCGGGCGGGATTATCCCATCCTGCTTGCGGTGATGATGATCTACGCCGCCTTGACTCTGCTCTTCAATTTGATCGCGGATATCGTCTACGGATTCCTCGATCCTCGCATCCGCTATGACTGACGTTGCCCTGACCTCCGAACCGATCCTCTCCTCTTCGCCGCGCGCCGAAAGCCTGCGCGCGTTGATCTGGCGGCGCTTCCGCCGTCATCGTCTGGCGTTCTTTTCTGCGATCGCTCTCGTGCTGATGACCCTGCTTGTCCTTGCCGCGCCACTCAGCGGACATTCCCCCACCGCCCAGGATCCTAAAAATGAATTCGAGAAGCCATCTTCTACGCATTGGTTCGGCACGGATGAGCTCGGCCGCGACGTGTTCACGCGCATTCTCTACGGTGGACGTGTCTCTCTGGCGGTTGGTATTTTCTCCACAGTACTATCGCTGGCGTTTGGGATCGTCGTCGGTGCCCTCTCGGGCTATTACGGCGGCTGGATCGATAACCTGCTCATGCGCATCACCGATACATTCCTGATCCTACCGGTGGTATTTGTTTTGATCCTGCTGAGCGCCTTACTGCGGGAATTACCGGCCCTGGCATCTTTCCGCAACAGCGTCTGGATGGTGATCATCGCCATCAGCGCCTTTGCCTGGATGCTGCCGGCCCGCCTTGCGCGCGGCTTGTTCCTCGTCCTGCGTGAAAAGGAATTTGTCTCCGCTTCCCGCGCCCTGGGCGCCAGCGACGGGCGCTTGATCTTCAAGCGCATCCTGCCGAACAGCATCGGTCCATTGCTGGTCAGCGCGACGCTCGAGATGGCATATGCCATCATTACGGAATCCGGTCTAAGTTATTTGGGCTTTGGCATTCAGCCGCCCACCGCAAGCTGGGGAAATATTTTGGAAAGTGCACAGCTGCATGTCTATCGTGCGCCGTGGCTGGCGATCTTTCCAGGCCTGATGATCTTCATCACCGTGATGGCGATCAATTTTATCGGCGATGGATTGCGGGATGCGTTCGATCCTTATGTAATCCATACGGAGAAGTAGTTAACCCGTTGGTTGAGGAGGCGGCAGTTGCATCTGTCGATGTATCGAAACCAACCAGTAAGGAGGAAGATACTTTATAACAAATCATCACTGTTAATTTGTGGTTGCGACCGCTTGCGTCTCAACCACCGGGTACTATTCAAACAAAGGAGAAGAGAGAATGAAGCAAAAGCTGTTTATCCTGATGGTTTTGCTCGTGCTCGTCCTCAGCGCATGTGGCGGAGGCAGCGTTCCGGCAACGGAACCCGCTTCCGGCGGGGGAGGCGGAACCGTCACTTTGATCATCCCCGAAGAGCCGGCGGGACTTAATCGCTACTTGGCAGATGCCGCCATCGTCACGCAGGTCGCCGATGCCACGGTTGTCGGTCTCACGGCACCCAATGAGAAAGGCGAATACATGCCGCGCCTCGCCGCAGATTTGCCGGTTCTGTCCGAGGATAAGAAAACGGTCACCTGGAAACTGCGCGAAGGCTTGAAGTGGTCTGACGGCCAACCGCTCACTTCGGACGACGTCAAGTTCACCTGGGAAGCCGTTTCGAACCCGAATAGTGGCGCCTTCAACGGCACGGCTGGCTTTGATCAGATCGAGAGCATTGATACACCGGATGCAGTGACAGCCGTTGTCCATTACAAAGAACCGTTTGTCGGCTATCTCGGTCAATTCTCGACTGGTTTGTTGCCACGTCATGCCACGGGCAAGCCCGAGGAAATGACCAAATGGGCATTCAACATGAAGCCGGTTGTCGCCGGTCCGTTTGTGGTCAGTGACTGGCGCAGCGGCGAGAGCATCACCATGCAGCGCAACCCGAACTATTACGAACAGGGCAAGCCTTATCTCGATACCCTGGTCTTCCGCATCGTTCCCGAAGCGGCTTCACAGACCGCAATGATGAAACAGGGCGAAGCACAGGTCCATCTCTGGCCCGGCGAAGATAAAAAGGATTATGACGAAGTTATGGCTGGGACGGCTGCACAGGTGCTGGTGCCCGGCATCTGGAACATGGCGATCGATTTCAATCAGAGCAAGCCGGGGGACAAGGATCCGTCTGCATCGGCACCGCACCCCATGCTGGGCGATATCCGTGTGCGCCAGGCGATTTCTCATGCCATCGATTACGACACGTTGATCAACGATGTGATGAATGGACAGGTCTCGCCTTCGACCAATCCGTTTGCTTACGGCTGGTACAAGTGCGATATCCCGCGCATGTACAACTATGATGTCGAAAAGGCAAAACAGCTCCTGACCGAAGCCGGCTGGGTCGAAGGTCCGGATGGAATCCGTGTGGCAAAAGGTGCGAAGTACGCCGAAGATGGCACTCGTCTTTCGCTTGAGCTACAGGGCTATACCAGCTTCGAGCCGCTCGAGCGCACCGAACAGTTTATCGTGGAGAATCTCAAGGCGGTTGGCGTTGAAGCAAACATCCAGAACTATGACTTCTCGATTATCTTTGGTTCCTTCGCCGATGGCTCCCCGCGCATGACCGGCGATTACGATATGCTGATCTTCGACCGCGGTTATTATCTCGAGCCGCAGGGAGATGTACAAAGCTCCTATCTCTCAACGAATATCCCCAGCGCCGATAACCCGGATGCTGGAAACTACTTCCGCTGGGTAAATCCCAAGGCTGATGAGGCCATCGCTACAGCGGGAGCCACCTTCGACCAAAAGGAGCGCGCCAAAGCCTACTGCGACCTTGCCAAGCTGATCCAGCAGGATGCCGTGCAGGATCACATCTATCTCTTCCAGGATGGCTATGGATTTAGCTCCAAGCTGGAAGGCTATACCGTGAGCACCTGGGGCAGCATGACCTGGGACGTGCAGAACTGGAAATACAAATCGTAATTGAAAAGAAAAAGAAGTGGAGTCGAATTCGACTCCACTTCTTGATTCGAACCGACTGTTGAAGGTATAGCCTATCCCATCGTCAGCACAACGACGACCGAATCGTTCACATTCGTAATCGTAACCGTAAGCAGATCATTATCCTTTTGATATACCTGGACCACCGCGACATCATTGCCAGGCATACTGAACGATGAAGACCAGCCCAGCTTTGTAAGCTCGGTATTGTAGTAATCCTGTGCTTCCTTTACTGTAGCATTTACTTTATAGCTGTATGTGCTGGAATCTTTAAACTCTTCGCCGGCGGTTGCCTGCGGCATGACCGGAATCCCGTTCCACTCCGATAGTGGCGTCCCTTCCGGGTTAAAAAGCTTGATATCCGGGATAGCCGAAGGGAGCGCTAGCAATGTCGAAACGGGAATTTGGGAAGCGACGGCTTTGAGCGTCTCCATTGGAAGCGCGGTGGCAAAAGACTCCGCCGTGCCCGCCAGATTCTGCACATCCTTGACCGGCTGTGTGACGGTATTACAGGCAAGGATAAAAAGCACTAGAATAGTTAACGATAGAAATTTAGTAAGGCGTGTCATTGAAATCTCCTTTTCGTGTGCAATCATAATCGATGCCGCCCATTCACTGAAAGGGCTTTGCGTACTACTCAAAGTGAATGACATCCTATAAAATCCTGGTTTATAAGAATCGACAGGTGACTGGATGACAACACTCCCGTGGTATCACAAGACGACCATCTACCAAATTTATCCGCGTTCCTTTTATGACAGCAATGGAGATGGGATTGGAGATCTGCCGGGCATCCTCCAAAAGCTGGATTACATCCAAAGGCTGGGCTTTGAAACCATTTGGATCTCTCCGTTCTTCGCTTCCCCACAAGCGGATCTCGGTTACGATATTTCTGACTACACCAACGTCGCTCCCGAATACGGCACCATCGAGGACGTATCGCAGCTGATTGACGAAGTCCATAAGCGAGGCATGAAGATCATTTTCGACATGGTCATGAACCACACCTCGATCGAACATCCGTGGTTTAAGGAATCACGGTCTTCCCGCGACAATCCTAAATCTGACTGGTATATCTGGAAAGACAAGCCGAATAACTGGAATAGCATTCCTGGTGGAAGCGGCTGGCATTTTGCAAAGGAACGTAGTCAATATTACTGGGCAAGCTTCCTGCCCTTCCAGCCTGACCTGAATTACCGTAACCCTGTTGTAAAAGAAACAATGTTTGACATCGTCCGCTTCTGGCTCGACAGAGGTGTAGATGGCTACCGGCTGGATATCATCAATGTGATCTACAAAGATGCGCTGTTCCGCGACAATCCGTTTTCTCCAAAGTTACTCCAAACAGAAGATGACTACTCGGGATTTTTTCAGGAAGCAAGATATAACCTTAACCAGCCGGAAAGTTTTACCTTTGCCCAGGAATTGCGGAGAGTTTGCGACCAATATGGAGAAAAATTACTGCTGGGCGAAGCCACGGCAAGAAGGGACATTGTTAAGCAATATCTGGGCACGGATCAAAACGATGGTCTGGGATTGATGTTCAACTTCGAGATGTTGAACTTCAAATTTACAGCCGATTTTTTTCGGGAAATCATCAAGAATAGTGGAAATACTTTCCCAGATCCATTCATGCCAGTTTATGTATTCAGTAATCATGACAGGCGCAGAAGCATGACCAGGCTGGGAGGGGATATCCGTAAGGCAAAGCTGCTCCACATGTTGCAACTCACCGTTCGTGGGGTGCCGTGCATCTATTACGGCGAAGAGATCGGCATGATGGACGCGACGTTTTCCTTTGCGACGGCGATCGATCCGATACCGCAAAAGTTCAAATACGTGCCGCGCAGCATCCCCGATGCTCTCGGGCTGACGCTCAACCGCGACGAGGTCCGCACCCCGATGCAATGGAATGCAACCAGGAACGCCGGGTTCTCCACGGCGAAAAAAACCTGGCTGCCCGCGCATGAGAATTATCGTGAAGTCAACGTTGCCGCCCAGGACAAAGATGAGGGCTCTCTGCTCAATACAATTCGAGCACTGATGGCGATTCGCCATACACACCCGTCCCTGCAAGAAGGCTCCTTGGAGCTTCTGGAAAACCTGCCGAACGGGGTATTAGGTTATGCACGCTCCTTCAATAAGGACAAGCTGATCGTCCTGCTTAATTTCGACGAGAAGGAAAAAGAATTTCGGCGGGAAGCAATCGACGTTATCTTTCAGTTATCAAAGGACGATCGATCGGTTGGCAATACCCTTCACCTCGGTAGTTATGGCGGAATGATCTTGAAATAACGGGTTGCTACATTGATATCATCCCCCTGGCACCGAATCACCGGGGAGGATCTCTGGCCACAGAAAAAGAGACTCTTCGGTCGCCTAGCGGCTCGCTCACACCGCCCCGGTGCTCCTTCGGGGGTGACATAACATATTTATAGTCGAAAGTTTGGCGTAGGCAAGCTACGATCCTTCCACCCAGATTTACCGCGCAAAGAAAAAATCAGCGAACGGGAGGCAAGCCACACAAATAGACAAATGCTGATCGGATAGAGCCACACCAAATAAAGTGGAAAGCGAAACCGGACGTAAATCAGCAAAAATAACAAGAACGCTTCCAGTACCGCGATCCATGCCAGGGAAGTTGGAAAGAAAGCAAGTTGAACGCCCAAATCATTTAGCAGTATCACCACCAGAGGTTCGATAAAAACAACGGCGATCCACAACCATGCCAGCACATAAAGTGGGACATGATGGGTGAAGAAGGCGAATAAACTTCTAGTGAAGCCGGACACGGCTGAATCGAAATCGACATACATCCGGCAGTGCACATGGCTGGTGCCGTCCACCAGCATCCATTTCATGCCATACTTTAACACCCGCCGCCCGAACATCACATCATCCAGCGGGTGGGTTCGTACCGCTTCGTAGCCGCCGATTGCATCATAAGCAGAGCGCCGGAATAACATAAATTGCCCGATCGTGACCGCCAGGCGCGATAGACCCCGAAACCGCGCCAGAAAGATAGGTACAAAGGAAAAGGGGGCAAAGCCCAACACCGGTACAGTCAGTTTTTCACCCCAAGTGACCACCTTCTCATGAGGGAACATTGTCAGCAGGTCCGCGCCCTCCTTGATCAAGGTGGCAGCGCTGTCACGCAGAGCATACGGTTCGTGCCAGGTGTCAGCATCCGTAAACAATAAAAGTTCACCCCGGGCAGCGCCTGCCAATTGCTGACACGCCCAATGCTTCCCCAGCCAACCCTCAGGAAGTGGTTCCCCGCTGATGATCTTTAAAGCTGGCTGCTCTTTTTGGATACCATCCAAAATGGAGCGGGTTGAATCAGTGGAATGATCGTCCAGCACAATGACTTCGAAAGTCGAGTACTCCTGTGCCAGCAAAGAACGAATACACTTATCGATGTTCGACTCTTCATTCCTGGCAGGGACCAGTACTGATACAAATGGAGTTTGTTCAAGCGATGAATAAGTTCTGGTTAATCGACGAAGAAAAAGAGAATTCTCCAACGCGATCAGTAAACTAAATGCGAGAAACCCGATCACGGTATACGGATGAACCTGCCAATATGCAGACAAGACTGTCTCCTCCATAGAACTGTTACTCATAGAAGAAGCGGCGACTTTTTCTTGTCGCCGCTTCTTCTACTTTAACTTCTCTTCTACTACTTTTGTTACTCTGCCCAAAACTTCTTTCGCTAGGCTTGGATCTGGCAAGCTACCTTGGGCCATATTCGGCCGTCCACCGCCCTTTCCACCAATACCCGTAATGAGATCGGCGGCTTTAAAACCACGCTGTACTAAATCCTTTCCGGCCACC
>DATHUN010000152.1:0-6903 GCA_035462205.1 Anaerolineales bacterium | reverse complement strand
GGTCCAAATCGTGGGACAGCGCAAAAATATCAGATTGCAGAATTTCAATCGGGGCTTGAGGATCTGCAAGACGCTCCATCTCTTGGATGGCATAGGAAGAAAAATCGACAGCGGTGACCGCGAAGCCATAGCGTGCAAACTCGCGCGCATCGTAACCTCTTCCGGCACCGAGAACGATCATCCGCCCCGGCAGCAGCTCTTGGCTTGCGATGAGCCCTTGGAACACCGGCGTTGGGCCACCCAAATCCCAGCCGTCCGTCTGTGTTTCGTAATTTGTATCCCATTTCCGTGGGGAATTCACATCTCGGGTCATATGCCTCATTGACTTTATCGCCGGCTGCAAGCTTACAAATTGTGAACGCGACAGATTTGACTATTTCCTATATTGGTTGAAATTTCCGGCGTGGTGTTCTGGCGCGGCAAAATAGGTTTTTCTGGGTGCTTTTCTTCACTCTCCAATGTCTTCGTTCCAAAGCTCCGGATGAGAAGCAATAAACGCTTCCATCAAAGAAATGCACTCCTCCAGGTTAAGGATGACCAGATCCACCCCGCGGGAGCGGACGTAGCCTTCCGGTCCCTGGAATGTTTTGTTCTCACCGATGATCACCTTTGGGATCTTATAGAGCAGCACGGTGCCGCTGCACATATCGCAGGGGGATAAGGTCGAGTAAAGCACAGTCCGCTGGTAATCCCTGGCCTTCAAGCGACCGGCGTTTTCCAGGCAATCCATCTCGGCGTGTAGAGTGGGGCTACCTTTCTGCACCCGCCGATTGTGTCCGCGGCCGACAATTTTTCCATCCAGCACCAGTACCGAGCCAATCGGGATGCCGCCTTCCGTCAGTCCCCGGCGCGCCTCTTCGAGCGCAGCTGCCATATACTCATCCATAGTTTTCTCCTTTACGGTAACCAAATTATTCCCTCTGGTAGGGCTTGAGGTACGCACCCGGATATGAAACGTGATGGCTTGACAGCGCCAGGGCTGCAATCGTCACGAGATAGGGGAGAGCCAGAAAAATCTCAAAGGGCAGCTTGAAGCCCAGGGTTTGTAGGCGTAGCTGCAAGGCAAACACGCCACCGAACAACAAGGCCCCCAATGCCGCCCGTACGGGATGCCAGCGGGCGAAGATCACGAGTGCGATACAGACCCAACCTCTTCCAGCAATGATGCCGGGCGTAAATGCACCCAATTGGGCCAGCGACAAAAATGCGCCGCCGGTGGCCATCAAACCGCCACCCAGTGCCAGGACGAGATACCGGATGCGGAAAACGTTTAGCCCTGCCGCATCGACCGCTTCCGGGTTTTCTCCAACCGAGCGCACATTAAGCCCAAAAGAGGTTCGGAACAGCAGCCACCAGCTCAAGGGCACCACGATCAAAAGCGCGATGTACGTCAGGAGATATTGGCTCGCGATCTCGCCCAAGACAGGCATTCCCTGAACAGGGGATAGCTGTACGAATGGATCGATGGAGGGCAGGACAGAGCGTTCGCCAAACACAATGCGGAAACTCAGGAGAGATAGGCCGGTGCACAGCAAGGTGATCCCCAGTCCGGACACGTGTTGGTTTACACCCAGAGTCACGCTGAAGAAACCCATCAGCAGGCCCATCAGGATACCGGCTAGGATGGCGCTGAACAACCCGATCCATAAATAGGCAGCCAGTCCTGCATGATGGGCTTTATATGCGACTGCAAAACCGACGAACGCTCCCAGAAACATGATGCCCTCGATACCCAGATTTAGGATCCCCGCTCGCTCGGTAAACATCTCGCCCAGGGTCGCGTAAACTAGGGGAGTAGCCACGCGTAAGGTGGCAGCGATCAAACCGATCAGGAAGGTCATCGACAGGATACTCTCCATGCCTTACTCCGCTGGAGCACCCGCTTGCCCGCGCAAGCTGATGCGATAGCTTTGCAGCAGCAACATCCCCAGTGTGACCAGGAGCAAAGTGGCCTGCAGGACATCGCCGAGATAAATCGGAACGCCCAGGGCGCGACTCACCGTCTGAGCTCCGGTGTCGATCAATCCGATAAACACAGCCGCCAGGGATACGCCAACAGGATTCAACGCCCCTAACGTGGCAATGATAATGCCGGTATAGCCATAACCCGGGGAAATCGCGTCGATAAGATGAAAGTGAATCCCTGCAATTTCGCTTGCACCCGCCAATCCAGCGATCCCACCGCTAATCAGAGCAACCACAAGCAGTGTGCGCTCAACGTTTATTCCGGAGAAACGGGCCGCTTCAATATTGAATCCCACTGCCTTCATCTTCAAGCCGAACGACGTGCGGCTCAGAACATACCATACGCCAAGGAGAACCAATAAGGCTAAGATAAACCCCAGGTGCAGACGGGACCGAGGGATGAGGCGGGGGAATATGGCGGAAGCGGCGATTTCCGGAGACTGTGGCCACTGCGATATCGGATCGCGCCACGGGCCATTGAGGAGCGCGCTGACGAAGAAGATAGCAACGTAATTAAGCAGCAGTGTGGTCACAACTTCATCAATTTTCAGCCGGACTTTCATCAAAGCAGGCAGGGTCGCCCAGGCCATCCCGGCCAGAACCCCACCCACGATGATCAGTGGCAAGGCAATCCAAGCGGGCACGTTGTGCATTTGCAATCCAATGGCGGTGGCTGCCGTAGCGCCCATATACAGCTGCCCCTCCACCCCGATATTCCAGTATCCGCCGGAGAAAGCGAAGGTCACGGCAATGCCTGTCAAGAGCAGGGGCGTGGTCTTAACAAACACCTCGATCAGTCGCACCGGATTCGACAGAGGATCGATGAGGAAATAATATACTGCCTGGAGCGGATTTGCTCCATAAGCCAGCACAAAGCCCGAAGTCAACAGGAACGTGACCAAGATGCTGGCCACTGGGATCAACGCTCTGAACCAGACCGGTGCAGGGTTACGTTCCACCTTTAATCTCATGCTTTTTGCACCCCGGCCATGAGCAAGCCCAGCTCTTGTGGGGTCGCACCGTGCGCGGCTCTCACATCCATGATCCTGCCCTCATATAAGACCGCGATAACGTCCGAAAGCTGCAGGATTTCATCCAGATCCTCGGAGATTAAGAGAATGGCTGCTCCCTCCGCCCGTTGTTCCACCAGCTTACTACGGACATACTCCGTCGCACCTACGTCGAGCCCTCGGGTGGGTTGGGCAACAATCAGTACCTTCGGCTTTTGCGCGAGCACGCGCGCTAGGACAACTTTTTGCAGATTGCCTCCCGAAAGGGTACGCATCCGATCGTTGGGGGAGGCCTTGATCTGGTACTCTTCAATCAAAGTCTTGGCATAGCGGCTGATCGCTTGCCGGTCCAGCGTCCCCTTTCGGCTGAAACGATTGAGCTGTTCCAACACCATATTCTGCGCTACCGTCATCTGCCCAATAACATTTGCCCGGCTGTCCTCGGGGATGCGACCTACACCCGCAGCCATCATCGTCTGAGGATCCGTGTTCGTGACATCTTCATCACAAACAAGCACCCTACCCTGGATCACAGGCCGGATGCCCGCCAGAACTTCCGCGAGCTCTGATTGACCATTGCCAGAGACACCTGCCAGCCCCACGATTTCGCCGGCTCGTACCCCAAGGGTCACCTCTCTCAATGCGGGAAGCCCTTTGTTATCAAGGGCGGTGACTCGCTCGAGGACCAATGCTGGGAGGGTCTTGTGCTCAGCGTCGGACTTAGGTGTCATCTCGAAGGTGGAACGACCCACCATCAAGCGCGCTAATTCGTTTTGGTTTGTATCTTTGGTGGGGAGCTCGCCGGCCACTTTGCCTGCCCGCAGCACGGTGACACGATCAGTAATCGCCATCACCTCGTGCAGCTTGTGGCTGATGAACACGACCGAAAATCCTTTTTCCTTGAAACTGCGTAGGCTGCTAAATAGCTGTTCCACTTCTTGGGGCACAAGGACGGCTGTCGGCTCATCCATCACCAGTACCCTCGCCTTCCGGTATAGCGCTTTGAGAATCTCAACCCTCTGCCGCTGACCAACCGACAGGTCACGAATGACAGCCTCGGGATCTACCTGAAGACCGAATTGAGCCGCAGCTTCACGCACAGATTCATGAGCTTGTCTCAGGTTGAGGCGCAAGCCGGGGGTCATCCCCAGGATCAAGTTTTCCGTAACTGTATGTGTGGACACCAGCGCAAAGTGCTGAGAAACCATGCCGATCCCATGGCTGATGGCATCTTTTGGCGAGTGGACCGTTACAGGCACGCTGTTTATGTAAATCTGCCCCTCATCGGCCTGGTATAGGCCATACAGGATGCGCATCAGAGTAGTCTTGCCTGCCCCATTTTCTCCCAGCACGGCATGGACCTCACCAGGGCGCAACGTGAAATCAACCCGGTCATTGGCTAGCACCGTGCCAAAGCGCTTGCTGATCCCACGCATCGTCACTACGGGACCAAGGTTACTGGTCATATCTTCGAATCAGTACCATACCCGCAGATTCCAGGATAGAACTCCTTAGGCACTTCACTTGGGTTACAGGGAGGCCAGGGTTATGTTTGGGAGATCGTTGCGGCGGCTGTGGTCTGACTGACATCGCCGTAGTAAGGATCCCATTGAACATCAGATCGGTTGAGCCCGCCAGGCTCTCAACCACCGCTGGAACTAGCCGGCGGCGCTTCGTCAATGTCAACCCGGAAGAGTCCGCTCTTTATCTCTTCCTGTTTGGCATTCACCTGATCGATCAATTCTTGCGGAATGCCGCCGGTGACGCTGGTGTTGATCGGGGCCAGGGTCGCACCACCTTTCGCCACCATGCTGAAATCCTTTAAGTCCTGAGAGGTATACGTGCCGCCGGCTACCTGATTGATGATGTAATCGACCGTGGGCTTCATGTTCCAGACCGGACCACTAACCACAAATCCAGGTGCCAAGTCTTTCTGGTCGCTCATGTTCCCGAAGGCGTATAAGCTGTTCTCGGCGGCGGCCTCGATAACGCCGAAACGTTCAGCAAAGAGCACATCGGCCCCGGCATCGATCTGTGCCAAAGCGGCTTCCTTGGCGGCAGCAGGGTCGAACCAGCTATTAATGAAGGTCGTCTTGACATCCACCTCTGGGTTCACGGACTTAGCTCCGGCAATGAACGCGTTGACGATGCGGTTCACCTCGGGTACCGGAAATCCACCCACGACCCCAATCACATTCGACTTGGTCAGTCCTCCGGCCAGCATGCCAGAAAGGTAGGCGGGCTCGTGGATCCAGTTATCGAACACTGAGAAGTTCGGTTCGGCCGGCCCACCCCCGGAGCCAAACACAAAGGCGATCTCGGGAAAATCTTTGGCAACACGACGCACGGCCTCTTCGTTGCCAAACGCATCCCCAAAGATGATGTCCGGCTTCTTTTGCTCTGCCACTTCCCGCAACACGCGCTCCATATCGCCTGCATAACCAATATCATCTGTAAATTCGTACTTGATACGGCCTTCAGTTTGTGCCTTTTGTAGCGCGCTGTGAATAACCCCATCCCATGGCTCTTCGATAGCTGTGGCGTAGGCACCGAAGACAGAAAGTACATTACTCTGCTCAGGAGGCTGAGTGGCTGGCGCAACTGGGGTACAAGCTGCAAGGAGCAATACCAGTACAAGCATGAGAACAGACAGCGTATTCTTCATCTCTCTTCTCCTTATTCTAAATTGTAGGATTCAAGTACCACTGGATATATTGATTGTACCGCAAGCCGTTTGATCGAAGTAATTCTTTGTAAGAATCTCTGGGAAACGGTATGCGATGTCTCTGAAGGGATAACTAAAGCATCCTGCGGTACAGAGCGTGCCGGATAAAGGGAAAGTCATAAAAGCGATCCTGAAGGTAATAACGGTCAAAATGGTTGTGAAAACCGCAGAATAAAACCCCACTTTGTTTACAATTTTAGATTCCATCTCGTCTCTCCTGAGTTCCTCAATCAAGGCTAATTCAAGAACAATAACACACTTCTTGAATACTCATGGGATTGAACGGAAGTCACCAAAACCCGTGCTATTAATCAATAGTGTCTTTAGAATTCCGCTTATTCGTGAGGACGGGATAAACTCCGATAAAAACTTGACTGGCGTGCGATTTTTTGATTATCGGCCCGCCCCGTAAGTGTTATTTATACGCTTGCATGAATAGCAAATCTGGAGTATTAAGGCATAAAGCAGCAAGTAAGGAGGTGAAATGGCCAGCAACGAATACCACATAATCACAGAATGGCGTGTTCGGGGCACCATTGAAGAAGTTGCAGACATCCTTAGTCACGCGGCTGATTTGGCGCGCTGGTGGCCTTCTGTTTATCTCGATGTCGAAGAGATCGAGCCTGGTGACGAAAACGGTATTGGCAAAGTAGTCCGCTTATATACAAAAGGCTGGTTGCCTTATACCCTACGCTGGACGTTCCGCGTAACCGAATCGGCCTACCCGTATGGATTCACATTGGAGGGCTGGGGTGACTTGGTGGGACGCGGCATTTGGAAACTCAAGCAGGAAGGGGAATGGGCACATATTATCTACGACTGGAAAATCCATGTCGAGAACCCGCTTCTCCGCGCACTCTCGTTCCTGCTGAAGCCTATCTTTGCTGCCAATCATCACTGGGCCATGCGCATGGGAGAAGAGAGTCTCAAATTAGAATTGATGCGTCGCCATGCGAGCACGCCCGATGAGCGCGCACATATACCGGCACCACCGGAACCAACGTTCAAGAATTTTATACAGAGTGTATAGAATATTAAATGAACCTACTAAATATCGAAATACGGCTTATTGTTTGGCGGTCTTCTTCATAGAACGATACGATGTTTCGATTAGTTTACGAAGTACTTTTTGGTCCACATCAGAGAGCTTGTTGATATACAAACAGCCACCCATTCCACCACTGGAAGTCTTGTGTTTCCCCA
>DATHUN010000151.1:0-2796 GCA_035462205.1 Anaerolineales bacterium | reverse complement strand
TGGTTTTGCTCGGTGGTATTTCCACCTGGCTGGCGCGCCGGCGGCAGGGATAACGTATGATCCGACGCTCCACCGTTGTCTATATGGTAGTCCTACTTATTGTGGCAGGAGCCTATTTCTACCTTAAATTTCGCAAAGAACCCGTTGCCGATGTTCTCGTGACACCCGAAGCGACAGAACAAGTTAGCTACCTGTTCACGGCGGAGGAGGGCATTCCGGTAAGTATCCGAATCCAGTCAAAAACAGGGGAGGCGGTGGAAGTTGCTAGAGATGCCGATTCGGCCTGGGCTTTGACCCAGCCCGTCGAAGCCAAAGCGGATCAGGCTGCAGCTGAGGCTGCTGCAACCCAGATCTCTACGATGCGTGTTTTGGATAAGGTTACCAATGTCGATCCAAAGATTGTGGGATTGCAAACGCCGGAATATTCCCTGACCGTGAGGTTCAATAGCAAAGTAGAACGAACGGTAAACATCGGTGTTGTTACTCCTTCAGAGAGCGGATACTATGTACAGGATGCAGCGGGTGGCGACGTAGTGATCGTGAGCAAAAGCGGCATCGATGCTCTCCTGATGCTCTTAACTAACCCGCCTTATTTGGAGACTCTCACCCCCAACCCTGCCGCGACCGAAACCTTGCTGCCTAACGAAACGATGACCCCCCAACCGTAACGTTTTGGTCGTGTAGGCGTCTATGAAAGAGCAATGAAACGGGCTTGAAATTTACATGAAAAACGTGTATTCTGATTAAAAAGAAAAACGGATAAATAAACGAATGGATGTAGACAAAATTTTGATGGTTGATGAAGAGGAAGAATTTTCAGCGATCGCCCGGCTCATCGAATTGGGGCGGCAAAAGGGGTATATCACGCTGGACGATATCCTGCATTTCTTCCCTGAAGCTGAACAGGATGTGGAGCAGCTCGAGGAAGCCTTTTCGGCTCTATTGAGCGCGGGGATTCCTTTTGTAGAGGATACGACCACCGCCGAGCCTACTGAGGATGAACTGGTGGCCGTGGAAGCAACCGAGGCCGAGCCCGAGGTTGATCTTTCCCTTGATGATTATCTTGCCAACATTGATACAGACGACACAATCGGTCTTTACCTTAAAGAAGTCAGCCGCGTTCCATTGTTGACCGCGGAAGAGGAAGTAAAGCTCGCTCAGCGTATCGAACGCGGAAGAATGGCACGCGAGGAATTGGCAAAAGGCAACGCCAGCCCGCGCCGCCGCACGGAGCTCCGCAAACTGATCGAAGATGGTTGGGCAGCTCGTGAGCATCTGATTACAGCCAACTCTCGTCTGGTGATCTCGGTCGCCAAAAAATATATGGGCCGTGGCGTGCCCTTCCTGGACTTAATCCAAGAGGGTAATATTGGTTTGATCCGCGCCACGAAGAAATTTGATTATCGGCGCGGACATAAGTTCTCCACGTATGCAACGTGGTGGATCCGTCAAGCCGTAACACGCGCGATTGCTGATCAGGGGCGAACGATTCGTGTGCCTGTGCACATGGGTGATCAAATCAACAAACTATTACGCGTGCAGCATCAACTGACTCAGCGCCTCGGGCGGGAACCGAGCGTGGAAGAGCTCGCCGCAGCATTGGATGTTCCACCCAAGAAAGTCGAGAATATGATCCAGGTGGCGCGGCGTCCGCTTTCCTTAGAAACGCCGACCGATGACGAAGAAGATTCGGTCCTCGGCGATTTCATTGAGGACGATGAAGCTCCTCCGCCCGATGACACGGCGACATATAATTTGCTGCGTGAACATCTCGGCGAAGTGCTGAATGCATTGCCACCTCGTGAAGTGCGGATTCTGCAATTGCGTTATGGCTTGCTCGATGGACAGGCCTATACGCTCGAAGAAGTCGGTCGCAAGATGGGCGTGACGCGCGAACGCGTCCGCCAGATCGAAGCGCAAGCCCTCAGTCGGTTACGACACCCGTCCATCCGCCGCAAGCTGCGAGACTATTTGGGCGAGTAACATAAGAATATTGCAAACGGGACGAATCAAAATCGTCCCGTTTTTGCTTTAAAATGAGCTACTTACTCACCATGGCACACTTGAGAAACATACTTGCCCAACGCTGGAATAATATCGACGCATCATGGCGGGTTGCCATGGCGGCATTTCTCATCACAAGGTTTTTTTACCTACTCTGGTCGTGGGTGATCTTCAGCATCCAACCCGTTGCAGTCCAGAATTTTGAGTTGTCCGGTGAGCCGATTCTCTCTGTTTTCCAACTGGAAAGTAGCGACGCCCACGTCTATCTTCGAGAGGTGAATGGCGGAACACTCGTCTTTCAAGCCGCCAGCAAGACTCATCTGATCGATCAAAACACAAACAGTGTTTGGGACATTTCAGAGGGCAAAGCGATTCAAGGTCCATTCAAAGGTTTTATATTACCCAAGTCAAAGACGATGCCGGCCGACCTTTTTCCTTATCATAACGTGCTACCCTATGCTGGCAAGTGGCTGGCGATGTGGCAGCGATTTGATGCCAACTGGTATATCTCGATTGCCGAGCATGGCTACGGCAGCACTCCCGGAGATGATCATTTTCCACCTCTTTTTCCGCTCCTAATACGTATTCTCCTGCCGATCACGAAAAACGGATTGCTTGCTGGTTTAGTAATTTCACACATCGCAACACTCATTGCGCTTAAGCTGTTGTACGATGTATTTAGTCAATGGGGAGAAAAGCAAGCGACACGCCGGGCGTTGATCTTTTTTGTGCTGTATCCAACTTTCTTCTTTTTCTTCAGCGCTTATTCTGAACCGGTATTCTTATTATTCA
>DATHUN010000150.1:0-9208 GCA_035462205.1 Anaerolineales bacterium | reverse complement strand
AGAGATTGAAATTTCTGAGCGAATGACGAATACCTGGCTATTCGATGAGTTTCTGCTGCGCTCTGAAGAATTCCAGCTTCTGTGCGCAGTGATAAAAACCCATGGCGCCGAACCAAGTAAAGATTCTCCATCGCAGAAAATCAAATTCCATCCTCATTGTCACCAGCGCGCAGAAGGTCCCGGCGTAGATGGGCTTCCCACCGGGACGAATGCCACAGTCGAACTGCTACACATGTGTGGATACAAAGTGGAACTCATGGATACCGGCTGTTGCGGTATGGCAGGAACCTTCGGCTATGAAGCCGAGCATTACGATCTTTCGATGAACGTGGCTGAGTTAAAGTTGTTTCCCCTATTAAGGGCTGAATCGGGGACCGGGAACGTGAATCCGCCCGTTGTGTCTTCGGGTGCCGCGTGCCGCATGCAGATCCGCCAGGGGACCGGTATCCAGGCTCTCCATCCCATTATGCTCGTGAATCAATTCTTGGATGAGGGCATTGCTAATGACGAAAAATGAATCGAGAACCGTGTGGTCGTCCGAGCAAGGAGATTTGCGTAAACAGCAAGCTTCTTTGCCAAAAGGGCAATCGTTGCCTGTCTCGCAACAAACCGTATATCTGCACCGCGACTCCAAGGGACGCGGGGGAAAAACCGTCACGCTGGTCAAGAAGCTCGTTCTTTCTGAGAACGAAATGAAAGACCTGTCCAAAAAATTGAAACAGGTCTGTGGGAGTGGTGGCACCGTCAAAGGCGACACCATCGAAATCCAGGGCGAGCATCGCGAGAAGATTGCCGAGGCTTTGCGATCGATGGGCTACCAGGTCAAGATTGCGGGCGGATGATTACGTTGCACAAAACCTTAGGACTGCTCCTGCCGGGAGCTTTGTACCGTTGCAAACGATTGCTGCGCAATCTGGAGCAGCTGAACAATATGCTTGATGATGATCACGACCGTGGACAGTGCTAAGGGAAGGGCTCCGTACAGGATCGATTTACCAAGCCACAAGTAAAGTGCAGTCAGGATAATGCCGATCCATATCGAATTGCACCATTCACAAGTGACCATTTCATGCAAATTGAACTCACGGCAAAATTTGTAATTGTTGCACCAGCGCTCTGCCAGGGCGCGCAGCCGTTTAAATATCATCCAGGGGCCCTCCTCATTGGCAATCAAGGAGGCAAGACGCCAGGCGGCCAGAGAGAGGTAGAAAAATGTATCGAGGGTCATAGGATATTCCTTACCGTAGATAACGATTCTCGAGAGAAAATATTCTGCATTTGGCTAGCTTTCCGCTGGTTTGGCAGGAAGTATCAAACAACCCCTACGCAGTAAAGTCTGTAAAGCCAAAACTTAATATTGGTTTCATAAATTTGTCCGGCGGGCCCTGGGACAGCAGCACGTTGTCAGGCAATTGGATGGCACGCCGAAATCAACGATAAAAAACGCCCGGCAGAGGTAAAGTCCGCCGGGCGAAAAGCAACAAAATTTATCAGATAACGATCTACAGACCTATGTTTCTTGTCCATGCGGTCAGGGTCTGGAAAACCTGGCTGAGAAAGTTTATCGGAATCAAACCCAGTACAACGGCGCCGAGGTAAATTCCTATAATTCCTAACAGAATGGCCCAGACTGGCGATCTGTGCCTGGGAGATGCAGGGTCCTCAACCTCTCCTTCAGCAGCAGTATCGGCTATGGAATGGTTCGTTTTCCGCTTGGTCTTCCTGGTTTCGGGTTCCGGATCATTTTTCACGAGGTAGGATGTTTCTGAAATTCCAGAACCCGGTAGTCCAACAGTCTGCCGTACGCCACGCTTACTGAAATTGAGATGGTAGCCCTTCGCACCAACAGTAAAGCTAACGCCACCTTTGCTCATGTTGACCTTCACACCCGGAAAGATCTTAAATGATTTTCGGAAACGGATAGGCATAGAAGTTGCTCGTACGGGAAGAATTATGAATCTTTTAACGACTCCTTGACTGGCATGTTATCGAGCGGCGATCTGCCCTGTTGACGGTGTCGCTAACATGGAAGGCTCTTCTAACTTGGCAAAACGCTTCTTACTGCCTCGCCAAAGCGTAAGCAGCAATCCCAAAAGCGACCGCTACATTGAAGGATTTCTTCTCGCCGTGCATTGGGATGATGAGCACATCCTCGCATAAATCCAGAAGGTCCGGATCCACACCGCTGATCTCATTGCCGACGATGAGTGCCATACCGTAGGGCGGAGTAGTTGCCCTGGAGATTGCTGTTGCGCTCGCCTGCTCTTCGAGTGCGAAAATTCTCCAGCCTTCCTTTTTTAACCCCTTTGCCAGGATGACCGCGTCCTTGTGATACGACCATGATACAGAATCCTCAGCACCCAGGGAAGTCTTCGTGACCGCTTCGTTATCCGGTGTGGGTGTGATCCCGCAAATATAAGCATGGCTAAACCCGAACCCGTCGGCGCTGCGAAAAATAGAGCCCACATTCCACGCCGAACGAATATTATCCAGGATAACGGCGCGTTCCGCGGAGCGTTTTTGAAGGATGCTGGCAGAGCCCGTCGACTCAGTCACCAGTGCTCGGCGGAGAACAAGTTCGGTATCTCCCAGGCAAACCGGACAGCGGGTTCCGATTGGATGTCCAATAACCAGCGGATAGCGAAGCCCGCACGAGTGACATTTCCGAATCTCATAGCTGCTATTTTGCACGGGATGATTATACATGCTACAATTTCATCATGCATCGTGTCGTGCCGGAGTTGATCATTCAGAATTACCGGGCGGGCCGTTTTCGAGGGGAATTCCAAGCGGCAGGTTTGTTCCTGGATCTTTCGGGGTTTTCTACCATGACCGACGCGCTCATGCAGCATGGACAGCATGGTGCCGAGGTGCTTGCCAGCCTGATGCACGGAGTGTTCGATCCTTTGGTGGAAAGCATCTTTGAATACGGGGGCAAGATCGTCGGCTTTGCGGGTGATGGAATCATGGCGCTGTATCCCGTGGACGAAGATGCAAAATTGACGGCTCTTCGCGCCCTGGCATCTGCACAGGTGATCCAAAAGCGGTTCGCCGATTATCCGACGCGGCAAACCGTCTATGGAAAATTTCCGAACACGGCAAGGATCGGCTTGGCGTATGGTTCCGTGGACTGGGGGATATTGCGTTCCTACTCCGGCGATCAGGCAACCTATTACTTTCGCGGCTCGGCAGTCGATGACTCTGCCACGGCCGAGCATCACGCCCGTCCCGCCGATATTCTTCTCACCCAGACGTTTTGCAATCTCCTGCAAGCGGAGATCGAGAGCATACAGGTGGGTCTGTATGAACGCTTTGCCGGGTTCCGTGCTGCAGCACCCGGACGGATTCCATTGCACTTCCCCCCGATCGATGTGAAAATCTCACGTCTCTTTATGCCTGCAGAAGTGATCTCTCACGATGTGCGCGGTGAGTTCCGTCAGATTGTAAATCTATTCATGCGCTTCCCTGACCTCAATGATACACAAATGAGCATATTGACCAGCGAGGTGTTCGAGCTGCGCAACCAGTATGGCGGCTTGCTGACCCGCCTGGATTTTGGCGATAAGGGTTGCAACATGCTGATGTTGTGGGGAGCACCGGTCGCGTATGAAAACGATATCGGACGCGCACTCAATTTTTTGATCGACCTGAAAGCGCGTGTAGATTTTCCTATCACCGCTGGCGTGACATATTACATTGCCCATGCCGGATATCTTGGCAGCTCGATGTGCGAGGATTACACCTGTTATGGATGGGGGGTGAACCTGGCGTCGCGTTTTATGATGAGCGCTCCCATCGGCGACATTTGGGTGGATGATCGCATCGCCCGCCGTATGGCGCGACGGTTCGATATGGAATTTGTGGGCAGTCAGCAATTCAAAGGATTTTCTGCCGAGCAAAGTGTCCATTCTCTACGCGGCTATAAGAAACTCCAGGAGCCGCTGTATGCCGGCGAGCTTGTCGGCCGGGATGCGGAATTTGCCCAGCTGAAAAAATTTATCGAACCGCTGCGGGAAAATAAGTTTGCCGGTTTGCTACTCATCTCGGGCGATGCTGGGATTGGTAAGGGGCGCTTGGTATATGAGTTTCGGGCGTCGGAGACGTTTGCACCGCAGGATGTTCTATGGGTGGTCTGCCAGTCTGACCAGATTTTGCGGCAATCCTTCAACCCTCTGCGTGGTTGGTTGTGGAAGTATTTCGACCTTTCTCCCAGCGAGCCATTCGAGGGCCAGCGGCAGAAATTCGATGCTCAGCTGGACCGATTGATCGTCTCTATCCCGGACCCGGAGCTGGCGCGTGAACTTCAGCGGACGCGTTCCGTTTTGGGCGCCCTCGTTAACCTGTCTTGGGAGGATTCCCTCTACGAACAGCTCGATGCCGAGGGACGCTATAACAACACGTTCCTGGCATTGATTGCGCTCTTGAAGGCGGAGAGCCTGTGTCATCCTGTGGTGTTTTTTCTCGAAGATCTTCAATTCACGGATGGCGACTCCCGAGAATTTCTGCCGCGGCTGAAACGCTCCGTTTTGGCGGCCAAGGAACCCTACCCGATTGCGATCGTGGTCACCACCCGCCCGAATGCCATTAATTTGGACGAAGAGACCGTCGATGCACGAATCGACCTGCCGGGACTTTCCCGTGAGTCCATGGCGCAATTGGCTAACAATTGGTTGGGTGGTCCGGCATCCCCTGATTTGGTGACCCTTCTTTGGACAAGATCCGAGGGCAATCCATATTTTGCAGAGCAGATCCTGCATTATCTGCAGGAGGATAGTTTTCTCGAAACGAGTGTTACTGGTTGGGCACTAATTCGCAGGCTGCGCCATAATTTCATACCGACAGATATTCGCGCCATTTTGGTGGCACGCTTGGACCAACTTACGCACGAAGTGAAGGAAATCATTCAAACCGCTTCGGTCTTGGGGCGCGAGTTTGAACTCAACGTTCTGATGCATATGCTGCTCGACCAGGCGGATGTTCCAAGGCACGTGCTCGAAGCCGAGAAAGCCGCGATCTGGATGCCGCTCAATGAGATCCGTTACATTTTCACGCATGGGCTGCTGCGCGATGCAGCCTATGAGATGCAAATGCGTGCCAGGCGGCAAGAGCTTCACGCGCTTGCGGTGGCGGCTCTAGAGAACCTTTACCACGGCGAAGCCTCGAAGCACCATCATGCTGAGTTAGCGTATCATTCTGAGTATGCTGGCTTGAATGAGAAGGCGATTGCCTACTTCATGTTAGCCGGCAATGCCGCTTCAGGGTTGTACCAAAACTGGCAGGCCGTCGAGTATTATTCGCGCGCTCTGACTTTGGTCTCGCCGGACCAGTTGGATGTTCAATTTGACTTGCTCGTGGACCGGGTGGACTTGTTCAACCGGCTTGGAAATCGCGATTTGCAGCTCAAGGATTTGCGAACAATGGAATCCTTGGCGAACCGACTGGACGATCATATCCGTCGTAGCAGGACATTGATGTTGTATGCAAATTACTATTACCTCACCGGGAAATATCCGGAAACCATTGAGCATGCGCAGCAGGCGTTTTCTTTCCCTGGAAGTTCAGAAATGGAGCCGGAACTGGTATTTCTGGCGAGGATCACCTGGTTCTTAGCGAATCTGCGTTTAGGCGAGGTGGAACAAGCCATGAAGCTTGGTCAGGAGACCCTCTTGCTTGCCCGTGGCTCCGCCGACCGTAGACAGTTGAGCCGCGTATTAACAGCCGTAGGACTCGTCGCATTTGAGCAGAAAGAACCCGCTGGTGCCGGGGGCTACTTCGTGGAAGCGTTAGAGATCGCTAATGAACTGCAGGACCGAAACTTGGCAATTCGGGCGATGAACAATCTTGCGATGTTTGAATCAGCGGTGCATGGAGATTATGAACGCGCCCTCAGTTATTACGAACGCACCTTGGAGATGACGAGGCAAATTGGCGATCGCACTGCGGAAACATATTCACTAGCGACCCTGGGTTTTGCCGCAGGATTGTTAGGTGATTTTCTGAAAGCAGAAGAATATCTCAAGCATGCATTATTGATTGCCCGTGAAAGCGATCACTCTTATAGTGAAATTTATGTTTTGATTAATCTTAGCTCCAACGCTGCTCTTCAGAACCGGGCTACTGATTCACTTGTTTACGCGCGGGCCTCTATCGAATTATCACAGAAGGTTGGAGAACAATCTGGAGAGGCATGGGGCTGGTTATATATGGGGCATGCGCAAATATTATTAGAGGAATTGAATCAGGCACGATTATCTTTCAACAAATCCCTCGAAATTCGAGAGAGACTCGATCAGCCGTCTCTTTCCATGGAGCCTATTGCGGGGCTCGTAGAGACTGATATGCGTGCGGGCGATCTTGAAACTGCTACTCGGGAGGTAGAAAAGATACTTGCACACTTGGAGCAGGGCGGGAATCTAAACGGGGCCGATGAGCCGCTACGCGTGTATTACAGCTGTTATCAGCTCCTCCAGAAAAAACAAGACCCGCGTGCAGGGCGGGTCTTGCAGGCAGCATTTCAAATGCTTGAGGAGCAACTCTCAAAGTTCAAGAACGAGCGTTTACGGCAGGCGTATATCGAGAATGTTCCATGGCGTTATGCTTTACAACTGGCCACCACACAATTCACTCAATCGTAGCTGCTGGCATTACGGAGCTGCACCCACCGCCGGATCGCCATCCGTCAATTCAATGGTGTCATTCGTGACGGCGCCAGTGTAATAATACGGATCGCCATTTCCGTCGAAAATCACCACCCTGGATGTACTGAGGCCCGCGATGGTGACAAAGTACCGCTGGTTGATGTACTCGCTATTCCTGCGGATGGCGAAGTTATTGAACCAGCGGATTGGGGTCCCGTCATGCATGCTCGCAGCCAATCCGTCGATGCTGAGCTTGTCGATTTGAAACGTGATACCCTGATCTTTTGGATCGTCAACGATTTCTACATAGGCGTCGACCTCGTTTGTCTTGTCTTTTGCAATTTTGAACTTCCGATTATTAGACTTGTCTTTTTCCACCTTGCCGGGAACAACTACTTTGTTTTGCATACTATTTTCCTCCATGAGTTGATTTCGGTGATTATAACCCTCTACCGATCTATCCTTCCATCATTAATGGAAAACCATGTACCTATTCACTCATGTGTCCACACTATAATCGTGACATGCAACGGCAGCCATTGCGCGTTTTTTTTGCGATCATTGTGTTATTAATATCTGCTTCCATGGATCGAGTTAACCCGGCGCCAGAAGCGAAGCCTGAACTGCCGGCTTCTCCGCTGGACCTGGTGAATGCAGTCAATAACATTCGTGCAGCTTATGGGCTGCCTCCCTACAGCATAAGCCCCATTCTGATGACCACCGCCCAAAACCAGGCGGACTACATGGCTGCAACGGGCAGCGTGTCCCACACGGGCGAAGGCGGATCGTCTGTAACCGATCGTTTACTTGCAGCCGGTTACCCTCTCGCAGGTCAATTGTCTTTAGGCGGATTCCGGGCAGAGAATATCACTTCTGGAAGTGAAACCATGTCCGCGCAGGCTGCCGTCGATCAATGGGCGGGCGATTCGCTTCACCTGACCACCATGATTTCGCCAGATCTGACCGAGATGGGCGCAGGTATTTCCATTAACGCCGGGCGTGCCTATTTTGTCATTGATTGCGCGCGCTCCACAAATAGTGGAGATTTTCAAGCTGCTGGGACTCCTCTGACAGCTGGCACCCTCATCCCTGTGGTGGTGTCCACGCCGAACGTGAACGGGGAAGTGATTCATGAAGTTAAGGCGGGCGAGACCCTCTGGCAGATTGCCATCTCTTACGACGCAACGATCGACGAGATCAAACGGCTGAACAACCTGGTCGGTAATAATATTTATCCTGGGACAAAGCTGCTCATCAAAAAGAATGTGAGCACCTCACCATTGGCTCCTGGGATATTGTTAGCAACCGTCTCGCCAACGACGACCCCGAAGACCACATTTCTTGTACCCACACTTATGCCCAGTCAGGTGAAGGCGCCATTGGCTCTTCCATCCAAAAACATAATGGGAAGCGTGATCGGCATTCTCGTGGTCGCATTGCTAGGTGGTGGAATTTTCGTCTGGTTGGGTCGGATCGAGAAATAAAACGACCCACCAATTCGGCGGGTCGTTTTGTGTTAGGGCGTAATCGTATATCGCAAAATGCGATTATTGCCCGCGTCCGTCACCCAGACGTGCCCGGTAGCGTCCACGGCGACCCCCGACGCAAGACCAATCTCGTCGGGTCCGGTGCCAAAATCTCCCCAGGTCCGAACAAAGGTGCCATCGTTCTTGAATTCGATGACCCGGTATCCTTCCGGATCCGTCACAAAAACATGGTCATCGGGACCCACGGCTATAAACGGCTTGTTATCCACCGATTGCCCAAACCAGCCATTGACATCCCATTGAACATGGGGCACAAAGACGGTTCCGTCATCACTCGGCGTAAAGGATTGGACACGCTGATTCCACGTATCGGTGACATAAACGGTTCCATCGCTTCCGATGGCAACACCCACCGGTTCGTCGAATTGGCCCGGATCCAGACCTGCTGTTCCAAAATCCGTGATGTATTTCCCATCTGAGTCGAAGACGACAATACGCTTGTTGCCCGTATCCGCCACATAGACATGGCCATTGGCATCCACGGCGATTCCGCGTGGCCCCCAGAAAGAGCCTTTCGATTCCGGGTTATCCGGCAAAGGTTGGCCGTACTGTCCCCACATCTTGATCGGCTTGCCATCTTCAGAAAATTTCTGGACGCGGTGATTCCACGTATCGCTGACATACACCGAGCCATCAGGACCCACAGCCACCCCCCAGGGCTCATTAAAAGTGCCTATCGGCGCATTGCCGGCCTGCTGGTCGGCAAATTTTCCCCATTCTTGCAATAGGCCGCCATCGGACGCAAGATGAAGGATGCGGTGATTGCGCGAATCCGCCACATAGAGATCGTCATTGAGTCCGGGAGCAATGCCGCGCGGTGCGTTCAATCCCAGCGGTTGATAACGGTCCGCGCCGAAAATTTGATCGGCCGCAATCATAACGGTGCCGGCCTGATACGGGTCCGCGGCGGCCGGCGCTTCCGACGGGCCGACGCCGTAGTTCCAGATCTTTGCAGCAACATCTCTGCGCACATAGAGTCGCATTTGATCGGCAGGCTGCCAGGTGCTGAGTGTCATTGCGGAG
>DATHUN010000149.1:0-6803 GCA_035462205.1 Anaerolineales bacterium | reverse complement strand
ACATTGTTGCATTCCACTGCCGGTCCAAGACAAACACTCCATCCGCAAAGTAGTACAGCATTGCCTGGTTGCGTCCGGCTTCAATGCGATCGCGTTCGAGAGATTCCGCCAATGCTTGGTTGCGTTCTGTAACAACTATATACAGGTTGGTGTTAATATGGCGCAGGTCGCTGAGTGCTTGTTCCAAGCTGCGCGCAGATAGCCACGAAACTAGCGCCAGGAGAAAAAAGCCGGAAATAACAAAAATATTTGCGTTCAAGCCAATCGAGGTGGCTAGCACGCTGATGATCAGGCTGCTTATGCCTGCGAAAAAGAAACTTGCTTGCGGAATCAGAATCAGACTGGAAATAGCAATCGGAATTGTGAACAGGAAAAGGGAGCGACCTTTTACAAGCTCTTCCGGCGAATCAGTAAATATAAAAATAATCGTCAAGAGCAGCAAGAACAGCAAGCCAGCCAAACGGCCCGAGTGACGCCGGTTCAACTGATAGATTCCAAAGATGCCGATCGTAAAAATCAGTGTTCCAGCTAATATTACCTGAATCTCAGAGGTCAGCCTGAAACCCTGAGAAATACTAATGAAAATAACCGTCACCAGCCCCAACAGGGCAGCGACTAAAACCCCCAAGAGCAAAATATTTAACAACCTACGACGTCGGGCGTCATCGGGATCAGTCGAGGAGATTGTCAGAAAACGGCCTAAAGTATTCATGATTTCATCTCGTTGTTTGATTCATAATATTGATCGAAGATCATGCCGCGAGCCGACTGATCCAGGTTGCTAGGCGATTGGTTCCACTCAGTATAAGGTAATTATCCTTTTCCAATTCAAATCCCAATTTCTGTTTTACTTCATATGCACCGCTTCCCCAACGTAGCAGGCGTACTTGTTTTTTAAAGGCATTTTCTAAGCTGGCATAAATCAGCAAAAAATAAACATATGGCTCATTTTCGGCGAGTCCCAAAGCCGTAGTCATTTGCGCGCCCTGGTCTTCCAAGATCAAGCCACATCCAACTAACTTGTTGCCAATATACGCCTCCAGCCAGGTTCCATCAACCAGTTCAACACGTTCTAGTAACTCGCGCGTCCACGGGTTTGGAGACGATGCGTGTCGTCGCTCTACATTTCGTATCAACTTAAGCGCCGCACCAATATCGGACACACTGGGCAACTGCGTGAGTTGTATCCCCCGTTTTTCGGCTTCACGCAAACTACGTTTGTAGTGCTGGCGGCCTTTTTTGTTACCGTGGGCGAGATATTGTTCCATACTTTGCCAGTGATTTTCCATTACTGTTCCAGAGCTCGGCATTTTCGTCGTTACAAAGTGAGACGGCCAGCCTTGGGCTTCGGATTCATTCAGAAAATCAAACAAAACCATCGATGCACCCTGTTGCTTGCCGGCCGTTAATGCCGCCTTTGTCAACATGGAAAGAACAACCTCGCGACGCCCATCCTTAGGTGCGAGCAGGCCAGACGTATTCGCCATCGGTGAACGGCAGATCAAAAGCGGCCAACGATTCAACAATGCAGAAACCAATGTTTTTAAGGGTGCGGGAAACTTTGGCGGCAACGGTTCGTTACGGACCAACCATAGGCAAGCGCGCCCGATTAAGTTGTTTTCCTCATAAACTAACAAATAGATGGAGGGACAGTCAGCCATGACCTGTTGTCCAAAAGCATACCAGCGATAGCTTTGGAAGGGCCGCATTTCGCTAAGTTGATCCCATAAGTTAGGCTCGATCGCGTGAATGCTGGAAACAATCTTTAAGCTCAAATCTGTCATAGTCTGAAGTTCGTTCGCTCTTGCGTTAGCTGTTTTTAAGCCTTGCTTAAAGTGAGCAACATATCCATGGCTTGAAGATACTCTCTCCAGCCTGGGTAGAGTGCAAAATCTTCTTGTCGAAAGGATTCATCCGGATACATGATTTTCACACGCAGAAAATTGTACAGTGCGCGTTGTTCTCTTGTGACCTGTTCCATGTCAGCCAAGGCTTTGCCATAACGGTGATGACGCTGACTTTCTGCCACTTGAGGTAACATTCTTTCAATCCGTTCAGAAACCTCTCTGCTGGACTTTCCGCACTGTTCATCTAGAAATTCGCAAAGACGCGTGCACTCCCGTAATGGATTATCGATTAATTGATCATAAGCGATAAAAATCTTATGGCGACTTTCCTGTGTAGCGGAAAGTATGTTTAGCATGCAATATTGCCAATATGCGAATCCTGCTGAGAAGGGTATGGAAGCCTCATTCATCTCTTCTATCCTTGCAGAAGATAAAGCTACTTCAGCAGGGTGCCTGATCGTTATCACAAAAATTGGATCTTCCCATAATTTCATCCAAAAAGGGAGGGTGAGGGGCAGGCGCGCATCTTTCCAAATCCACGCATCGAATTTGTGTTGTGTGCTTTGCTGATCCATCTCGGCGAGAAGTGCTAATGCTTTTTTACGAAATATGGGATTCGATACTCGTTCCTCTAAATACTGAGGAAAAAGGGGAACCCTTTCATTATGATCTAGAAGTTCGTCATTTAAGCCTTGTAGAGGTATGTATTCCATATATCCGTATCCGCGCGGGTCACTTAGATCGGATTTCCATAAATCGTTTTCGCCACCTGTATAAGCCCCCCAACGTCGAATCAATTCTGCCGTCAGGGACGTCCCGCTGCGCATAATTCCAAGCACGATGATTCTTTTCGGCATTTGACTCCCTTAACTTATTCTGTAAGCGCCAGCGCGCTGATTATGGCAGAACGAATCACAAGATTTGGGTTATAAAGGCACTTGCCTATCCAAAGGGGCGGATAGGGTTCATCCAAATGTTCTTTCAACCAACGGCCACCATTTTTAAAAACAGACTTAGGTACTTTTGTTACCTTTTCATTCCAAACCCAAAGTGCTTGCAGGGCGTAAGCCGTTTCCTCTGCGGTGGATAAATATGTGCCCCAAGAGCCATTTTTGTTCTGTGACTCGATAATCCATTGTACAGACTCCGCGACAAGTTCCTGCGCAAACCCTGCGCAAGCGATAATCGCGTGTGCTGTGGCGTAGTAAGGTGAGGAGTGCCACTTATCTACCCAGAATGGGCTTTGTCCCCTGACCTTATTCAGAAAATTCAAAACTTTATGGACCGATGAATTTCTTCGATCGAGGCCAGCCTGGCCCAAGGCGCCAAGCACGTGAATATTGGCGCTGATGGATGGATTTGCCTCGAGATCGAAACAACGAAAGTAATCCTTCTCCTCGTAAAGTAGAACACTGGCAAGGTCTTTTTCACAGTTAAATCGCAGTAGTGTATCAAATACAAGACCTGTGTCGTCGCTATCTTTTACAGAGTATTCTGCTGCAAAGCCAACGCCTCGTCTTGGTTGCCAGGCGTTGGAAAGGAAATCAATGTATGGCTTGAGTTTGGCATTCTTGCTTAAGCTGGGTATCAAACTAAGATTCCAAAGCGTCCATGAGATTTCAAAAACATCGAAGGGAGCAACGTTGGGCATTCCACCGTCGGATTTAGCAATCGTACGTAAATAGTTCAAGGCGGGTTCGTCCCCTCGTTTAATGTAGGTAGCAAAATAGGCTGTCGCCGAAGGACTTAATCCAACCGAACCATTGTCTTCCTGGAGGTTGGCAATATCCAGCATATGCTTTCCATCAGTACCTGCCATTTCGGCCGAGAACGCTATGGTCACACGCCGGCTGATCATATTGTCTTTAAGGAACGAAAGCTTCTTGGCGCGCTGCTTAGAGAGACGCCCCAGGATGCGGTCTCCCTGCCGTTTGATAATTCCCAGTTTTTCAGCCTCGGCTGCCAATGTGGGCGCGATCATTTCGAAGCCGACCGTGGCGCCGTTAGGATCTGCCTGGAGTCCCTGCGTTGCACCGCTAACAATACGCTCCAGGGCAAGTTTGCCCATTTCGATTTGTAGCTTGTCCTGGCCGCGTCGCCCACGGTAGGCGAGAGCAATCATGGCAGCCAGCGTGCAAATCACACGATCATGATAATACATAGGAGCTGGCGCGCCCCAGGAACCATCGGGTAACTGATGTGCCGCAAGCCAGCTCAAGGCGCGACTGCTTAAGCTCCAATCAATTTCGCCAAGACGCGCGGTCCAGGCAGTGTCATAGGCAGTACTGCCCATATGACCCGGACCAATCTCGTCGATGAGCTTCTCAATCAAATCACTCATTATTTTCTTCCATACTTTTCGGAATCCACAAGTCAAATTTCAGTGTACCGACACCAAGGGCGTGATCCTTATGACGGCGATAGAGGTTCCGGAGCCAAGCCAATTCATCAGGTGTTAATTTTGTGTAGTCCGGCTCGGGAACCCGGCGCACATAAAGATGGTCATACAGGATCGTGCGCAATTGACGTTCGGTCATATACGGCGATGGGCTAACTGAGAAATACAGGTCCTCTTCACCGGTAGAAAGCAGCGGCATATCGAATGCACTGAATTTGTCGAAACCGATGTAAAGGCTGACGGGCGGCAGGTCTTCCCCGTAATATTTTCGAATCAAGGTTTGTTTGTCGGGGACTGCTCCCTGCGCAAGATAATGCTCTACCGAAAACCGCGCGGCTGTCTCTACGGCCTCGTCTGCAAAAACGCCAAAGAACAATCGCACGCTGGAATTGTGCTTTGTTGCTTCCGTGACCTCATACATAGATTTCATGGCATATTCATAGGGTGTGTCCGTCAACACATCACGGTAATCACCATAAAAACGGACCTTTACGCCATATTGCGAAAAGAAGTCGAGATAATTTTTATCTGTGGCAGTGCGCACCAACCCGTCCATGCCAACGCGTTTTGTGTATTCATCTCCGCGTCGCATGAGCTCGCGACCAAAAACCGGCGTGAGAATCGTATCGATGCCGTGATCAAAAAGCATTGCACAAAGATACACATGGTTCTTGATCGACTCATCCATGTAGGCAGCCAGGAAGTCATCCCCAATCTTATCGGCGTGTTCCAGCATGAACCAGCGCCGCGTCCCGTTGACCGGAAAAACACACACCTTTTGCCCGCTCGCTTTGACGAGCGCCGCAACTTCCGCTGTGGGAAGTTGCAGGAATTGCTCCAGTGAAATCATCGACTTCTCCGAAGGCGCGGCAAGAATCGGGGTGTCCGGCGCGCATAGTCCGAATAACCGGGAACGGTTTGGGTGAGCAAGTCCTCCTCCTGGCGGGCGGCGCGGCCGAAATCCCATAAAGTGTAAAGCAGAGCAAAAAAGGTGAGAGGCGACGGGTTAATCAAAAACAACCCGGTTGCGATTCCGAAAAAGGACGTGATGACCGGGTGACGCATCCAGGCATAGGGACCGCTATCAATGACTTTATGTTCGGGCTGCACTTCGACACGTTCTGCATAGAACTCCTGTAAGTGAACCCGTGACCAGGCATGCAGGCCAAGCGACACGAAGATCAGAATAACGCCAAGGAATTGAAGCCCAAGCCCCCATGCTTGTGCTGTGCGAAAGCTTAGGAACGGAAAGAGAATCGGTTGCAGAACGAGAGCAGCAACGATAGCAAAAATGAAAAATGTAAAATCCCAGGAACGCCCCGATCCACTTGCCTGACGTTTTTTATCATAACGGCGGATGAGGGCAAAATCCATGATATAGAACAGGAGGATGGTCAGCAGTGTTGCAGCAGACTGTGCGATGCCAAGAAACATGAAGCCTCAACCCAGAGATTCTGCCTTGCGCTTCCTAGCGCGGGACGATACGCCTGCCATCATGAACATGGCATGATTGGTATCTTCAAGGTGGAATCCCAGTCTGCGTTTGACATCGTAAGCACCCGTCCCAAATCGCACAAGGCGGACGTTATGCTCAAAGGCTTCCTGCAGGGCAGAATACAGCAAAAGGAAATAGCCACCGGGGACGTCATCTTCAAGCCCCAAGCCGGTTGCTAACTGGAACTGGTTGTCGCGCAAGACGGCGCCACAGCCAGCCAGCTTTCCCTCTTTGTGAATTTCGATCCACGTGCCATCGACCATCGAGAAGTTTTCCAATAATCCGCGCATCCATGGGTTGAGCGCAGAGCCATGCCAGATGGAAACGTTTTGGATCAATTCCAGTGCTTTATCTACATCTTGAACGGTTGTACTCTTTGTGAGAGTAAGGCCATTTTCTTGGGCTTCATGAAGACTTTTTTTGTAAAGCTGACGGTCCTTCTTATTACCTTTCTCCAGATACTCTTCGAAACTCTGCCATTGGATAGGCATGTATGTTCCGGGCTCTGAAACGGTAAGCGGTTCGAATCCCTTTGGCCAAGACGGATATTTAATCTGTTCTGTGAGCAGGTGATCGAACAATAAGAAGGAGCACTTCTGGCGCTTGAACTCATCCTGCGCGGCGCGTCCGATAGCGGTCAAAGCATCGTCACGCAATGGCTCGCCGGGTAGTAACATTGCAGATGTATCCGCCAGGGGTGAACGGCAAACCAGTAGGGGCTTGCTCTTCAGGACGGATGCCATGAATTGGCGTGCGACTTCCGGAAGAGGGAGCGGCTCATTGGTCACCCGAAATAGAGCGGCACCAGCGACAGGAGTTTCGCCATCCCGGGCGATCAAGTACGTCGAAGGGCTATCTGCCATCGCACGTTCCCCAAACTGATACCATCTGTGGCTTTGAAAGCCACGTCTGGCAGCTATGCGATCCCAAACCTCGGGCTCGATTTCGTGTATACTTTTGAAGACCTCAACTTTTAATCTTGCCATGATTGCTCCGTGGATTCCATTGTACATGACCAATTTGGAATTCATAATTTCGAATTTATTGCCTTGCAAAAGTGCAA
>DATHUN010000148.1:0-4318 GCA_035462205.1 Anaerolineales bacterium | reverse complement strand
GGAGGAAATCATGGCACTGCTCGGAGCATTATTTTTTGGGTTCGTCCCGATGTTCCTGTTCGCAGCGTTCGTCAATTGGTTAGACCGCTATGAGAAAGAGCCGAAGATTCTGCTCGGCGCGGCGTTCGTCTGGGGAATGGTCGTCGCCGCGGGCGGCGCGTTCATTCTCAATACCGCCTTTGGCATTGGCATTTACGTATTAACCGGTTCCGAGGGCGTGACGGAGTTTGGAACCACATCGATTGTCGCACCCATCATCGAAGAGGGTCTCAAGGGGCTGGCGGTCTTAATTGTTTTCCTCCTCTTTCGCAAAGAATTTGACTCCGTCCTGGACGGAATCGTCTATGCCGCCATCACGGCAATGGGATTTGCGGCTGTGGAAAATGTTTTATACATTTACCGGAATGGTTACCTGGAAAGCGGCTGGGAAGGATTTTGGACGTTGGTGGTCATTCGTGTCTTATTGGTGGGCTGGATGCACCCGTTCTTTACGTCGTTCACAGGTATCGGGCTTGCGATTTCGCGTCTTAGCCGAAATCCGCTCATCAAAGTTTTAGCGATCCCAGCGGGATATACAGTGGCAGTCATGGTGCATGCCTTCCATAATACCTTTGGCGGCTTGATTGGCGGTGTCGGTGGGCTCGTCGCAGGCACATTCGTTGATTATATGGGGTATGCCTTCATGCTTGCCTTTATTATCTGGATTATTGTGCGTGAGCGCAATATGTTGAAGAAACATTTGCGGGAAGAGGTAGAAAAGGGTTATATCTCGCAGCGACAATACGTCAGCGCCCTCTCGTTCTTCCAGACGAGCGCCTACCTGTCAGCTTTGACCTCCCGCACATTCCTCAAGACGGCGCGCTTCTACCAAGTCTGCGGGGAGCTCGCTCATAAGAAGGAACAGTTTGCCCAATTCGGCGAAGAGCGAGGCAATACGCGAATGATTGAGCAGCTACGCTCCGAGCTACTGGCGCTTGCGCCGGTGGCAAAGACATAGATTTAACCGTGGGGACTGCTTGTCCCTACACCTCACGCACAATATGATAAAATTTCGTCGCCCGCCCCCGTAGCTCAGTGGACAGAGTGTCGGCCTCCGGAGCCGAAGAGCGCAGTTCGAGTCTGCGCGGGGGCGCTTTTCGCGCCATGAACAATCCATCACCCCGCAAGCCAGTTTTCCCCTCAATTTCCCGGAAATTTCAGCATTTATTTCTCGCCGAAAAAGACTCGGCTCATATCTATTGGATATTGGCTGCCATTACGCTCATCGGCATGCTCATGCGGCTTTGGAAGATGAACGAGCCGATTGCTTACGATGAAGCATACACGTTCATTTATTTTGCGACCCGGCCATTGCGCCAAATTCTCGCCGACTACAGTGCCCCCAATAACCACATCCTGCACACTATTCTGGTTAGCCTCTCCTACAAAATCTTAGGTGGTCATATCTGGATCGTGCGTCTGCCGGCATTTCTGGCTGGGACTCTGTCCATTCCGGCTGGATTTTTCGCGGCGCGCAGAATTTTCAATCGCAACCAATCCCTGGCAGCGGCGTCGCTCGTCGCCCTGACACCCTGGTTCATTAGCTACTCCACCAATGGACGGGGCTATACCCTTCTTACACTACTTGCTTTGCTGCTGATGAACTTTGCCGGACTGTTGATTCAAGAACAAAGTCGCGGCGCGCTGATCGCTTATGGCATTACAGCTGCCCTTGGCTTTTACACCATTCCCATTTTTCTCTATCCCATGGCAGGAATTTCTCTTTGGGTGCTGGCAAGTTATCTTACAGATCCGGATTCTTGGAATAAAAAGTCAAAAAGAATATGGAATTTGCTTGCCAGTTGTGCCTTGGCTGGCATTCTGACAGTAATTCTCTATTCTCCTGTAATTTTCTTTGGTACAGGAGTAGGCTCAATCATCAGCAACGAAATGGTGGAGCCGCGCGATTGGAATACATTTACGATCAATATGGCTCGGCGAGCACCGAAAACATGGTCAGATTGGATGTCGAATATCGCTCCTTTCGCGCAATATCTATTAATGGGCGGATTTTTCCTGTCCCTGGTCTTTTACAAAAAGGCATCCAGACAAAGACTACCGCTACAACTATTGATGGTGATTGCTATTATTGGTCTACTCGTCCTTCAACGGGTTGCGCCGTTTCCCAGAATTTGGGTCTTCCTGGAGATCTTTTATATGCTGTTTGCCGCTGCCGGGCTCGTCTGGCTCGTTGAAACCTTGATGAGAAATATAGGCTTAAGTTTATCTGACGCTAGAATCATCCCTGCGATAATTTTATTGATTGTGTTCTTTGTGTTTACAAACGCATACTTGAGCACACGTCCATTATCGATAGAGGCTGGCAAAGATTTCCCGGAACAACACGCCGCTGAGTATTTAACCTCGCACTTAAACGATGGAGATGTAATCTTCTCGATCGCCCCCGTAGATATGCAGACCGCGTACTATCTGTATATGAACGGCCTTCCGTATCGAGTTTTTTATCAGAAAGATCATCCGACAAAAGTGGAACATGCGTTGATCGTTCTAAGGAAGAATACACAGTACAACACGCCAGAGCGCGTTCTCGAATTCTATAAGCGGACCTCGGATTTCAACATACAGTCTTCCGTGCTAGTCTACCAGTATGGTCCTCTGAATATCTTCTCGATCCCATCCGTTCAGTGAAATCAAAATTTATCTTCCCTATTCTCTCGGTCTTGCTTTTAAGCAGCTGCGCGCCACGTTCAAATCAACGAATCGCGGTCACAGCCACTGTTTTTCTTGTCACTTCTTTGCCGGTTACCCAGAGCCCCTTGGCAACCAGCACGCCGTTACCGCCTCCTTCCCAGCCGACGGTTGCTCCCATCGAAGGGACCACATCTACTCAGCTCAACGTGCGCACGGATCCTTCGACGGCAAGCAATGTACTAGGAATCATCCCGGCAAACACACAGGTTCAAATCCTGGGCAAGGATCCTGGCGGCAACTGGTTGCAGATTGTCTATCCGCAGGGCGTTGACGGGAAGGGCTGGGTCACCGCGCAATATGTTGCAACGGCGACCGGATTGGAGGTCCGGGTGATTGGAGGCGACGGGACAAATCCTAACGATGAGAGCGTGGCAATCATCCAACAGCAGATTAACGTCCGCAGTGGACCCGGAACGGGCTTTAATTCTCTCGGCACCTTGAATGCACAGGATGTTGTTAACCTGACCGGAAAAGATGCAGGCGGAGCATGGTTACAGATCGAGTATTCTTCGGGCCCGGATGGTAAAGGCTGGGTAAACGCCGCATTTGTGCAAGCAAAAGGTGTAGAGAACGTGCCGATCATCACCGGGGCGGGCGAGATCCTAGGTACGGGAACGCCCACAAGTAGCCCGCCTACCCCTACCTCCACTGTGATTCCTGCGTGGGAAGATGGCGATTCCCAAGAGAACCCCATTGCCAGTGTTATCTTTGAGCCATTTGGAACACATACCCTGATTTATAGTGGGGATATTTCTACGCCGAGCGGTGATGCACAGGATTGGATTCAATTCACTCCCTATAGTCAACGTGTCTTGGCAAGCCTGGACTGCCTCGGAAATACCGCCCTGCAAGTGAATTGGTTGGAAAGCGGAAAACCATCAACATTACAGCTCGCCTGTGGTGACACCAGGAAAGAATTTAAGGTGACAGCGGGCGCCATCTATGTAATCCATCTTCAAGCACCCCAATTCGCAGGAGGGGTACAATATTTCCCGTACACCATTACAATTGAAGTGGGTCCATAAATGAGTGTTTTTCAGCCAATTTCACCGGAACGTTCCGATGTCCTACGCGCCAAACGAATTTACGGGATTTGGTTTGGCGCTGCATTGGGTTTCACCTTTTCCGTTTTTGCCTGGGGCGTAGATGCCTATTTGCTCAGTCGCATGAACAGCCTGCACCCCTGGCTGAAGTTTATGGGTGGAGCTGTTCCTAGCATCTTGATCGGGGCACTGGCGGGCTGGCTTTCGGCCAAGATCGGAAAGCCAATGATTGCCTTTATGATCTGGGTAGTGGCAGCTTTTTCCTTCGCCTGGTTAACGGTTATGTTACCTTTACAAATTGCGCCACGGTTACTGGGCATGATCGAACCGCAAACGCAGGGACTTCTGCATTATCAATATTATCCGGGCTTTGCCTCCCGTATCGGTGTTGCCTTTGTATGGGTGGGCATTTTTGTTTCCATCGCCGGATTATTACAATTGCCGCTTAGCGATAGTGCTGTATTTTCTACTTCTTTCCTTGGCAAAGTTGCTCCCATGCTGGTGGGTTTGTTTCTCATGGGCAT
>DATHUN010000147.1:0-7104 GCA_035462205.1 Anaerolineales bacterium | reverse complement strand
TGGCAAGTCGCTGTGGCGGCGGCGATCGCCATATTTTTCATTCTGCTGCTGACCATTGGACGACGCTTCAAACGTGCTTTAGGCAATGACGATATTGCATTCTGGATGATCTCCCAGCGTATGCTGCCGCCGATTGCCGTGGTGATCCCGATCTATATTTTGTTTCAGCGGTTGCATTTGTTGGATACGTATACAGCATTAATCATCACTTACGTCACCAGCAACCTGCCGATTGTCGTTTGGTTGATGCGCGATTATGTAACTACCATTCCGATTGAGCTGGAGGAATGTGCTGCGATCGACGGGGCTTCGCGCTTTCGAATCTTCTGGTCGATTGTCCTGCCGCTTGCCGTCCCCGGACTGGTTGCCACATTTCTTTTTGTGCTTGTCTTTACCTGGAATGAATATCTTTTAGCCTTATTCCTCTCCAGTGCAAATTCGCAAACGCTCCCACTGGTGATTGCTGCGCAGAATGCCACGCGCGGCCCCCAGTGGTGGAATATGTCTGTGTTGATCTTAATCATGATCATTCCGGTGATCGTGATCGCCATCATTCTGGAACGCTATATAACTCGCGGCATCTTAATCGGCGCGGTAAAAGGTTAGCTTCTGAATGGACTCGTTGTCCCCGATTCTGCGCCTGGCGCTGGAGCACAAATTGCCGCCAAAGATTGATTATGGTATTGCGTTTGTTGGATGCGGTGGGATTGTCAATTATGGTCATATCCCAGCTTACAAAGCACACGGTTTCAATATGATCGGTGGTTATGACATCAATCCGGAAGCTGCAAGGAAAACTGTGCAGGAACAGGGCTTGCAGAAAGTTTATGGAACACTTGATGAGGTTTTGAATGACCCGTTGATTCAAATCGTTGACATCGCGACGATGGCCTGGGATCGGCGCGCTATCGTCGAAAAAGTTAGCGCTGCCGGAAAGCACATGCTTTGCCAAAAACCGTTCTCAGATAAATATTCCGAAGCAGTCGAGATGGCAGACTTCGCACATAGGGCCAAACTAAAGATCGCTGTGCACCAACAGTTTCGTTGGAGTTCAATTATTCGAGCGACGCGCGCGCTGGTTCAAGCAGGTTGGCTGGGAGATGTTTTGGATGTACAGGTCCAGGTAAGCATTCACACTCCCTGGGATATGTGGCCCTGGATTGCCAGTCAGCCGCGCCTCGAAGTCTTGTACCATTCCATTCATTATTTGGATTCCCTGCGCTTTCTGTTTGGCGACCCGGCCCTCATCACGAGCCGGCATACGAAACACCCTGCCCAACAAGCCAGAGGCGAAACGAAAACCATCACAGTATGGGATTACGAAAACGGAATGCAAATCCTGATCGCCATTTGTCATTTCGATTGGTCACCGGGCCTGTATTCCCTCTTTCGTGTGCTGGGCACCGAGGGGCTGATTGAAGGGACGATCGGTACTAATTACGATTATCCCGATGGGCGTAACGACACGATCAAATTCACCGGCCGCTCAAACTCAGAACGGGATTTCTCCGTGATCCTGCCGGGGAAATGGATCCCCGATGCTTTCTACGGACCCATGGCTTCCCTGATGGAAGCGATTCAAACGGACGGTGAACCACTCACATCTGCTAGAGATAACCTTGGTACTTTGCGAGTGGTGAATGCCGCTTATCGCTCTATGAACGAAAAGCGTAGCGTTAGTCCGTTGGAAATTGAGTAACAAGAGTATGGACGTAACAACTTCGCGAAGCACCCTCGCCGAACGCCCCAGACGGGCTAAAGAGTGAGTCATTATTCTTGAGGAGAACCCTTCATGCCTTTGAGTCCAGAGCAATTACAGGATGCCTATCGCCAGATGCTGGTCATCCGCAAGTTCGAAGAAGCGATTCGTCATCTATACCAGGCAGGCAAAATTCGTGGTTCGTTTCATCCCTGTGTGGGACAGGAAGCGACGGCTGTGGGTGGCTGTTGGGCACTGCGTCAGGACGATTACATGACCTGTACGTATCGCGGTCACGGACAGGCAATTGCCAAGGGACTAAGCGTCCGCGCCGCAATGGCAGAAATGCTGGGCAAGGTTAGCGGATGCTCCAAGGGCAAAGGCGGTTCGATGCATTTTACGGATCCATCAGTAGGATTGCTTGGCGCGAACGCGATCGTCGCGGCTGGGATTCCCCACGCTGCCGGTGCAGCGTTGGCTTCTCAGTTACAAAAGAAGGACACGATCGCGCTGGCTTTCTTTGGAGAAGGCGCGGTAAATCAAGGTGTGTTTTTCGAAACTCTCAATCTTGCTGTGATCTGGAAACTTCCTTTGATCCTCGTTTGTGAGAATAACCGGTATTCAGAGATGACACCTTCCCACGAAACAACGTCGAATGTGGATACATACAAACGCGCGGCCGCACTAGGATTGGAGGCGACTCAAATCGATGGGAATGATATCGACACTGTATACAATGCCGTTCAAGACGCTGCAACAAGAGCGCGGTCCGGAGGCGGACCAACCTATATTGAGGCGATGACCTATCGTTTGTGGGGTCACATGATGGGGGACCCTGAAATTTATCGCACGAAAGAAGAAGTGGCAAAAGCTAAAGAGAATGAACCGATCCTGCGTTGCGGAAAACGTCTGCTCGAACTTGGATGTAACGATGCAGATTTAGCCCGCCTTGATAGGGAAGCTGAATCGATCATCGCCGACGCTCTACAGTTTGCCGAATCGAGTGCGCTCCCTGAGCCTGCCGATGCCCTAACGGATGTATTGATTAGGTGAATCATTTATGCCAACCATAACGTATGCTCAAGCTTTGAACGAAGCGCTTCGTGAGGAGATGCGGATCGATCCACGCATTTTCTTGATGGGCGAAGATATCGGTCACCATGGTGGTATCTTTCGTGTGACGAAGGATCTGATTGATGAGTTTGGCGCCGACCGTGTGCGTGATACGCCTATCAGCGAATCGGCATTTGTGGGACTCGGCATCGGCGCGGCAATGGCTGGGATGCGGCCCGTTGTGGAATTACTATTCATGGATTTTGCGCTGGTGGCTGCAGATCAGATCGTCAACCAGGCCGCGAAGCTGCGCTATATGGCCGGTGGGACCGTATCCGTCCCGATCGTGATCCGTGCACAACAGGGCGGCGGACGCGGCAATGGCGCGCAGCACTCACAGTCCTTTGAGTCGTGGTTCGCACAAGTGCCCGGGTTGGTCGTCGTGACGCCCTCTACGCCCGCGGATGCCAAGGGCTTGTTAAAGAGCAGTATCCGGGAGGGAAACCCGGTCATGTTTATCGAGCATAAACTGCTCTACAACACAAAAGGGGATGTACCTGAAAATGACTATTCCATTCCTATTGGCAAGGCAGAAATCAAACGCGACGGAAGAGACATCACGATCGTGTCGTATTCACGCACAATGTTGTTCGCACTGGAAGCTGCGGAGAAACTTGCGCAGCAGGGGATTGAAGCCGAAGTCATTGACCTGAGAACTATCGAACCGCTCGATATGGACACCATTCTCGAGTCGATCAAGGGAACCGGGCGTTTGCTCGTCGTGCACGAGTCGCATAGCAATTGCGGATTGGGCGCGGAGATCATTGCCCGGGTGGGTGAGCAGGCTCCAGACCGGCTGACCATGCCCGCCCGTCGGTTGGGAGCGAAGCATGTCCCGATTCCCGTGTCGGAGCCGTTGGAGAATGCTGTCCTGCCTCAAACCGAGGATATTGTCCGCACTGTGGAGGCGATGTTCTGATGAAAGAATTACATCTCGCACTGATTGGTGGTCCGCAATACGACAGCTTGCTGGGACTGCTGCAGAAATTCGAGGAGCAAACCGGCTACCGCCCGCATGTGGATGTGCGTCTGCCGCATGTAGAATTGAATGAACGCATGGCGAATGATCTGGGAACAGGACATGGCTGCTATGACCTCATTTCGACTCATACCAAGTATTCGCCCTCGCAAGCCGAAGACTTTATGGCTTTGGATGAATTTGTGAGCTCTGATGAGTTGAACGATTTCCTCCCGCGGGTGCTCGACTTATGCATGATCAACGGCAAGTTAATGCAGCTGCCACGCAACTTTGATGCTCGTTTACTCTTCTACCGCGCCGATCTGATGTCTGCGCCGCAGACCTGGGAGGAAGCCGCGGCGCAGATGATCCAACACAAACGGGAGGGGTTTTATGGCTTTGCTTTTCCAGGTCGTCACTCTGGCTTGTTTGGAACGTTCTACGAGATGTTAGGCATGGCAGGCGGCGATCTGTTTGACGACGACCTGCGACCCACGTTCAACAGTGAAGCAGGAGAATGGGCGTTGAGCTTCCTGCACCGTCTGCACACCGTGGAACGCGTCACTCCGGCGGACTTGACCGAGAATTGGTATTACGATGAAATCTCCGATCGCTTCCGCAAAGGAGATGTGTTGATGATCGGCGAATGGCCCGGGTTCTACGGCCTGTACCAAAAGCGGGAAAGCTGCGCGGTGTTCGACCAATTCGATGTAGCAGTCTACCCTGCGGGTCCGACGGGAATCCGCAAGTCGTACGCGAGCAGCCACAGCTTTGCGATCCCCAAAGCGGCGCGCGATCCAGAGGGCGGATTGGCACTGGCGAAATATCTCACCAGTTCAGACGTGCAGTGGTACGAGGCAAGTATAGAAGGGCATACACCTGTTCGCCAAAGTGTATTTGAAAAAATGAAGTCCACCCCATCGGGATACGACGCCTCGGAACGTGATGCGCGTCGAATGGCGGCTCTCGAAGAGACGATCAATCAGTACGCAATGATCCCTCCCAAGTTTGCGAAATACCCGCTGATAGAAGACATTTTATGGATCGGTGTTCAGGAAGCGATCACCGGGAAGCGAACCCCGAAGGAGTGCCTGCTGCTCATGGAAAAAAAGGTACAAGAGGTACTACAATGATCTGCGGATTCTGGCACGTTTCCTTCACGGTCCGTAACATCGAGGAATCAGTGAAGTGGTACACGGACGTCCTCGGGTTGGAATTTGTGCGCGACCAGGTCCATCACAATGAATACACCAGCAAGCTGGTCGGCTATCCCGACGCGCATCTCAAGGTGGCTCAATTGCGTGTGCCCGGACAGACCGTTCCGATCTCACGGCATCATATTGAGCTGGTAGAATATGTCCACCCGCGCGGCGAGGATATCCCCTTGGATAACAACCGCACCGGTGTGGGTCATTGGGCATTCATCGTCGATGACATTCATGCCGAATTCAAGCGGCTCACAGAACTTGGGGTTCAGTTCAAAGCCGAGCAGCCGATCGCGATCGAAGCGGGTGTGAACAAGGGCGGGTACACGATTTATTTCACCGACCCGGATGGCATCACGTTGGAATTGCTCCAGCCACCTCCATAATAAAACTCATGCTTAAGCCTCTTTCGCTTACTTCTTCCTTTGGCTTCGGCGATCGGCTTGGTCTTGCTACGCCAGGTCACATTGCGGCGGTGCGGGGCACAAAATTCGCGCCGGTCTTTGCCCAACAATCGGTCCGCGAGAATGCCCGCACGGGACGCACTCCCCAGCAGGTGATGGATGATGCAACACGCGCTGTCGACTCCGCAAAATGGGATTCTCCCTGGGGCGCGGATGCCGATCATCTCAAGACCGTGAATGATCTGCCGCCGTTCGTCGAGGCGGGGTATACGTTCTTTACGGTTGATCCCGGCGAACACGTTGATAACGCAGCAGATACCGATTCGCTTGAACAACTGAAGCAGAAGGCTGCAACGTTCAACTGGGACGAAGTATCGGCGTTGTATTTATCGGAGAGCGAGCAACCCTGGGGGCAATTCGAACCAGAGTCATTGATGCGGGCGATGGTCAAATATAGTAACGCCATCCAGCACGCGGCCACGATGTTCAAGCGGTTAGCGGAATTGAAAGATGCTTTTGACTTTGAAGTCTCCGTGGATGAAACGGATACGCCGACTACAGCACTTGAGCATTATTTTATTGCCTGCGAGTTGGCGCGTCTCGGTGTGCGTTTCACATCGCTCGCGCCACGCTTTATCGGTCGCTTCGAAAAAGGTGTGGATTACATCGGTGATCTGGAGGCGTTGGATGCTGAACTGGCAAAACATGCCGCTGTGACAGCACACTTTGGAACGTACAAACTTAGTTTGCATTCTGGCTCGGATAAGTTCAGTGTCTATCCATTGATTGCTAAATATTGGGGTGAGCGGATTCATGTCAAGACTGCCGGGACCAGTTATCTCGAGGCTCTGCGCGTGCTGGCAAAATGTACTCCGGACTTGTTTTCGAAGATCTATGATCTTGGCTGTGAGCACTATGAAACCGATAAACGTACGTATCATGTTTCGGCACAAATGGACGAGTTACCATCGACAGATGATCTGCCGTCCTTGTTGGATCATTTTCATGCACGTGAAATGTTGCATGTCACCTTTGGTTCCGCCCTGGCGCAGTTTGGCACGGAAATAAAGCACGTACTTGTGAAACATGAGACTACCTATCTCGAAGGATTACGAACCCACTTTGACAAACATTTGCAATTGCTCCAGACACCAGCATGAATTTAGACGAATTTAGATCTTTGTACGATTTCAGTGGCCGTACTGTGTTGGTCACCGGCGGAACAGGCGTGCTGGCCTGGGAAATTGTCACCACGCTTGTACAGTGCAACGCCAGTGTAGTTATTTTGAGCCGTAACCACGAACAAGGGTCGATGTTGGTGGCGCGAGATCTCAAATTAGTGAAGGAACGAGCGCTGCATGTTTATGGGGATGTGCTGAATCCAGAGTCGCTGCAGCGAGCCAATGAAACGATCCAGGCAGAATTCGGCGCGGTAGATATTTTGATTAATGCAGCCGGTGGCAATCATCCTGCCGCGACAACCAAGCCTGATCTTTCCTTCTTCGATCTGCCGCTGGATGCCCTGCGCCACGTGGGCGATCTGAATCTGCTTGGCACAATATTGCCTTGTCAGGTCTTCGGCCGCGGCATGGCAGAGCGTGGGGAAGGCGTGATCCTGAATTTCTCTTCGATGAATGCCTACCGTCCACTGACGCGCATCCCGGCGTATTCTGCGGCGAAGGCGGCTATCAATAACTTCACCCAGTGGCTCGCCGTGCACATGGC
>DATHUN010000146.1:0-3910 GCA_035462205.1 Anaerolineales bacterium | reverse complement strand
CTTTCTCTCCATATTCACTACTAATTCTCGTTCTATTTTCAGCAAGCGCGCATTGATGACTGCGATCTCCGGGTTCGCGCTCATATGCACTCCATACTGAACACAACTTGCTGGATTGTCATCGAAGCCGTAAATGTATCTGTAAAATACGCTGTGATGGGACTGAGTACATTGACCAGCAAGGCTGGGTGGGCTGACCATTACTGCATTTCCCCTCTGTAAATGCGGATCACTTGATCCAGGAGGCTCAAAGCCGCCGTCTGGTCGCGTTGGAACGAGTTGCGGCCAATGATCGAACCGAACCCACCGCCGGCGCGGATGGCACGGACTTCGTCGAGCATGGTTGCATCATCAGTTTTAGCACCTCCCGAAAAGATGACGATCCGTCTTCCATTAAAGGCACTTTGCACCACGTGCCGAACGCGATCGCTCGAGGTATTGCGTGGGATATTTTGTTCCTCATAAATACTCCGGGATTCCTCGAGCGCGAGATTCGCCGTAGGCAATTTAGTTTTGATGATATGAGCGCCGAGCTGTGCTGCAATATGTACCGCATAGGCGACCACGTCCAGCGCTGTTCGGTCATCCTTGCTTATTCCATCACCCCGCGGATACGCCCAGACCACTACAGCGAGTCCCGCTGACTTCGCTTCTTGTGCCAGTTCACGGAGCTGCTCATATTGCAGTCGCCGCTCAGCCGTACCGGGATAAATGGTGTATCCGACCGCCACACAACCCAGTCGCAGCGCATCGCGGACAGAAGCCGTCTGCGCACCCAGGGGCTCAGCTTCCGGATGCAGCAGATCATGGCTACTCAACTTGAGTATAAGCGGCACCTGTCCGGCAAACTCTACCGCGCCAGCCTCCAGAAATCCTAATAGGCTGGCATACGCACTCAACCCCGCATCGATGGCGAGTTGGAAATGATAACGCGGATCATACGCTGGCGGATTCGGTGCAAAACTGGAGGCTGGTCCGTGTTCAAAACCCTGATCCACGGGCAAGATCACCATGCGACCGGTTCCACCAAGTCGTCCGTGGTTGAGCAAGCGATATAGATTGGTCAGCACGCCAGGGTTTTCGCTCCGGTACCAACCGAGGATCTCACGAATACGATCGCTCATCGATCTACTCCTTCATTCGTTACTTGCCCTTGATGAAGAGAAGTGGTCGGTAACGCATCGCTGCATTGTTTATTCAGAAGGGCAACTTGATGGTTTTCGCATCTTAAGTCCCACTTAGGGCGATGTCTACAGCAAGCGGAGAACCAGCCTTCCCAAGAAAAGCAGGCCCGCAAGCTGGCATTCCCCTCTGCGCGTGTATACTCTAATGGCGCTACAAGATTATACATCGTATTACGATATAAATCAATCTTCCTATCTATAATTCGCGTGCGGTACGTATTTGTCCCGGTAGCGATCGCTGGCGGCCTCCTCAACAAAAATTTGATTGATTTCCTCGACAGACGTCTTCCGCTCGGCGACCAGCACGATGTCTGCCAGCGAGCCAACCGCCACAGGTCCTCGGACCGCAATCCCATCGAATAGACCGCTTAACTCCGGGAGAGCTTTGGAGGTAGCCAGAGCCGCACCCGTGGAAGTCGGCACAAAGTTAGCTGCAACATACCTGGCTCCGGCCTGAATGTGTTTTTCAAGATCCTCCTTTTTCGTAAACACACCCGTACACTCCAGCACGATATCCACTCCCAGGCGGGACCAGGGCAGATGGGCTGGATCCTTCTCATTGTAGTAACGGTAGGATTTGCCAGCGATGATCAGGTTTTCGCCATCCTCTTCGACTGTCTTTTCATATCTTCCATAAACGGAATCGTACTTTAGCAGGTAGACGATATTTTTGATCGGAACAATATCATTGACCGCGACTACGTCCAATTGGGGTGAATCCAAAATGATCTTGAGGGCTGCCCGGCCAATTCGGCCCAGACCATTGATCGCAACTTTCGTCATGACCACCTTCCTTTCGTTATATAAGGATGCACAGGAACAGGCTTTTTAGAGGACTAGAGATTATTTTTGCGATTGTGAGTGCTGCTTCTATACCGGCTTGCCAGTCTGCTCTAATAAAGCGTGGTTGGCAACGAAAGTATACTATTTATTGTGAAGTGGAATGGCACACCAGGACTTTACGCAGGCCAGTTGTCGGGACACAAGGTAGTGGATATAGAGCTTCGCGGTAAGAATTGAGGCGGACGCGACCATGCAGCCATAGTCGCTTTACCGCCCAACGGTTCGCGTCCGCGAAGCGTTCTGAGGAGGGCTGGTGGGTGGGACGACACAACGCCATTTTGACGGAACCAACGTGAAGTTTAGAAACCTGTCGGAAAACGCGGCGACTCCCACCACGTGTTCCGGCGTACGCCCGCCCCGGTTGCTCGGTGCCGGGGTTGCCGGGGATCGGGTAGACGCTGTGTTAGCCCGCGCCCAATGTCTTAAGCCGCTTGAAAGCATGGGGGGGATTGTCAGATTCTAAATAGGCTTTGATTTGCAACGCACAATCTTTGGGGCCATATAGGGATGTGTCCACTTCAAAATCATAAATGCCGTGTGAATGCACGATGTCAAATTGTGCTCTTGCCTGACCCAAGGTGCGGTTTTTCCGAGCTTGTTCGCGCTCTTCTACGATTTCCAGCGGGCACCGCACAGCAATAAAAAATGCAGGCAATTCGCTGAACAAGCTAGCACATTCCTGCAACCACTTGGGTTCTACAAGGACATGATCAGCAATTACGTGGTTACCTGTTCTTGAGAGTGCCGCAATCGCGTAGTGCATTCCTGTCATCAATTTGTGACCGACGTTCCCGGCTTGTGTTGCCAATCCCAGAACTTCATCCCAGAGCGGTTGGTCAAGATAGCGCTCAGGTAACATCCAGATGAACTTATCAATGCCAGAATCTAAGAATGGTTCTGGCAGGATTTTTTGGAGGGCAAGGACAAGGCTGGTTTTGCCGGCACTCGATGTGCCATTCAAAATGATGATGGTTCCATTCACCGTATGACCTCTATTACTTCGATGCTTTTCCGGGACGCATTGTTAGGCCACATTCGGCATTGGCGCTAGTCTCACGCTGAATACCAGTGTAACACTTGCCAGGCGCGCAGGGTATTCCAGCGGCTGGGTGAGCCTTCGGTGATGCCGGGTTCGGCGATGACTTCCTCGGGGTGCATGATCCCCAGCGCCCAGCGACCGTCCGCATCGCGCCTGGAGGCAATGATCTCGATGGCTTCGGCCATGCGCGGGTCGGGTGCGACGCCGGCTTTGCGCAAATAATCTAGCCCGCGCAGAATGTCGTAGCGCCAGCCGGCGGGGTAAGAGAATTGCGTCCAGACAGGGCCGCCTTTGCGGTCCTGCTCGATGGGTTCGCCGGTAGATAGCTGCTTGAACAGGTGGCGTGAGAGCAGGTACTCCTGCCCGCGCTCGCGTGCTGCCTTTACGGCGGGCGAGCCGCCGGTGGCGCGCTCGAATTCCAGCAGACCTTCCAGGACGTTGATCGTCGTGTGGAAGGAGCCGCGCCTGGAGCCGATTTCCTGATCGCAATTCCAGCCGCCATCCGCCATCTGTTCGCCCAGCAGCCGGTCCACCAAGGGGGACATGTCCACCCCAAAATACGCGCCCACGGTTACCACGCGACCATTGATGCAGGGCTCCACTTCGCCGGCGAAGAAAGGCTTGTGCCACCAGCTGATATCTTCCTCTTTTGGCAGCTCATCCTGAGTAATATTCATTAGCCATTTAACGTTTTCCTGGACACGGCTCACAGCGCGCCTGGCTTGCTCACTGGCCGGGTCGAGCCCCATGTCACGCAGCAACAATAAAGTGCGCAGGGTGGGCCATTCGGGAAAGCGGGGTTCTCCGGGCCAGGTGCCATCCTCGGATTGCGCCGCGAGGAGCG
>DATHUN010000145.1:0-9220 GCA_035462205.1 Anaerolineales bacterium | reverse complement strand
ACCGATAATCGCACTACGAAGTTCTCCTTGAAAAATTCTTTGGTTCGTAACGCCTGTCCGCTCCCTTTATCCATGAGGCAATATGACTGCGTATGCACAAGCATCATGTCAAATTACCATTTGAGCCCCCGCTGTGATCATCGCAGGTGAGCAGGAGATACTTTTCACCTTTGGTTTTGCCCAGCAATCTAAGAGCACCGCTAGCTACTACCGCCTTTTGATCGAACGCCGAAATATTTCGATCTGCCAAGGAAGATGATCAGGCATACTTTACGGTATGCTGCTTTTCGTTTTCTCAAAAGGATAGGCCTGAATGACAGAGTCTATTTCCTGCCGCTGGCTTTCGTAACTCCACTGAAATTCGCGGCCCAGGATGTTAGCGCAGTGTTGGAGCGTAGCCATGGAGGGCAGTCCCACTGAGCCCAATTCGGTGCGGCGCCGGATTACGTCGGCAAGAGTCAATGCCATTTCGTGATGGACCGCATGCTCTACTTCTGCAGCCGTTACAGGCAGCGGGGGGGCAATTCTGTACGCCAGATCGGATTGCTTCATTACGTATTGCACCAGTTTTCGGTACTCGGAGCCATACGTATACACCAGATGCTCGTTAAATTTTTTATTTGTCTCTCCGGAGACTTCGGCTCGCGCCCGACGCAAATACGCGCTGAAGTCATCAATTTGCCCGCCTTTAACTGGCATGATATGTGTCTGGCATTTTTGAGTCTTCATGCCTAGTTTACACACTGCCAGATTCACAGCCTGTTCTGCTACCACGCGCGCTGTGGTGTATTTCACACCCAGGATACTAATTAAGCCCGATACCCCATCTTTCTTTTGATGGTCAATCACCACTCCATCGCGCGTTAGCTTGACTTGTTGTTGATGTGCGTCTTCATGATGAATCGGCAGAAACCCCGAGGTAACTTGCCGTACATCGTTCAAGGATAGCCTAATCGGTAGTTGAGCACTGTTGACCTGATCGAGAAATCCTTGAACCATAGCTTCGTTAAGCTGGAACATTTGGGGTGCACCACGCCATGGCATATGGCATGTACCAATCATGGATTTGTTCCTCCACGGCACAATAAAGAGGACCTGCGAAGATCTTCCACCTATCGGCTGGCTTGTGAGATCGACCGCAACGTCAGACCAGATTTGATCCACGATCACATTCATCGCGACCGAGGTCGCATACTCCGAACGCAGGGTAGATTTCTTAAGCAGGCAATCCATCCACGCTCCGGCACAGTTCATCACTAGTTTTGACTGAATATCGAATATCTGTCCCGTCTGGAGATCTTTGGCTCGAACGCCAACGATTCGATCGTCATGCCGTAGAAAGTTGATCGCTTCGACATAATTGGCGGCTTCTGCGCCAACCTGCACTGCTGAAAGGATGAACTCCAGGAGTAGCCTTTCTGGATTGTAAATCTGTGCATCGTACCAGACCGCGGCTCCTGTAGAAGTGGAGATATCATACCCGGGTAATATCCGCGAGAGTTCTTGTTGCGACACAATCATCCCAGCAGGAATGTCTTTTTCGGGGTCAGCCAACTGATTGCGATCAAAGCTAAGGATATCGTTTGCCCGCAAAGCGAAACTCATCATGATCCTACTGCGGGTCATTTGCTGTGTCGTAGGCATCACGCATGCCAACGGATGGATGAGATGCGGAGCAATTTTCATCCAGGTAGTGCGCTCACGCGCCATCGTACGAGTTCTCGAGAGATTCCCATCTTGAAGGTACCGTAGACCGCCGTGAATAATCTTGAGGCTGTTTTGGGATGTTCCACTGCCAAAATCCCCACGTTCAATCAAACCAACAGAAACGCCACGCAACGCTGCATCCCAAGCGGTGATAGCTCCATGAATCCCTCCGCCTACGATGAGGATATCAAATTTTTGATTTGCCAGTTTCTCAAGATTACGTTTCATTATTTGATAGCAAATGCCATTCGATGCCAGCCGAAGGATATTTATGAATTCCGCTATTCATTTTCCAAATGATCACAATTTGGCTATTAGACGCCAGCCACTGGTCAAATTGGAAGTTGTCAAATTCATTACGCGAATGGAATAGCCGGATTTATAAGGCAGAATTTTCTTGGAGAACCTGCTTATAAATGTGTACCAACCGTGAAGCAATGGAATCCCACTGATGATGCGCTTTCACATATGCTTGCCCTGCTTCACCGATCTTCTTCTGAAGCTTTGGATCCTGCATCAACTGTAAAACAGCCTGTGAGAACCCAGCCGGGTCATCGGAAACCAAGAGATGCTCGTCTGGTTGGGCCTCGAGCGCCGAAAGAGCTCCGCAAGTCGTGACGACCGGAGTTCCAGTTGCCATCGCTTCGAGGATCTTATTTTGAATACCGGCGCCATATAAAAGCGGAACAACCGAGACTGTAGCCGTCCACAAGAATGGACGGATATCATCGACAGTTCCTGTTACGATGATACGGGGATTTTTCTGGAGTTCCTTGATGTCTGCAGCAGGGTCTTTCCCTACAATATACAGACGCGCGGACGGGCTTACTTTCCAAATACGTGGCATGATCTCTTCAACGAGATACTTCGCCATCGAAATATTGGCGTGATAACTCATCTTGCCGCTGAATATGATCGTTTCCGCATCCCGTTGCACTTCGGGATTCGGGTAAAAGTACTGCATGTCAACTCCATTTGGCAGAACGGAAATCTCTGAGGGAGTCTGTCCAGGGGGAACGAGGTCAAGCATCGCTTTGCGGTCGGCGACGGAAGTGACCAGGGCATGGTCAAACCGACAGATCAGGTCGCTTTCTGCGTGCGCCGTTCGTGGAAGGTCAAAGCGTGTCATGAATTTGCCAAAGAAACTGCGGCTATGGCTGGCCGCCTGTCTGAATAAGTAGCTGATACAGTCGACACTATCCCAGACCACTGGCATGGCCGGAAAGCGTGACTTGAGGAAGACACCATAGCGCGAGCCTCTCAAATGTTCTACATGTACAATATCGAACTCTTCTTGGGAGATGCGCTGGGCAATTTCTTGCGCCATACTCTCCTGCCAGCTATACACATATTGGAGCGGTTGATGAAAAGGAAGGGCAGCCGCACAATTAAAGAATGAGCGCCAGACAGGCTGGTCATGATAATAGACGTGATCGCATTTGCTTCTGAGCGCCTCCGCATCAAGCACATCCTGCTGATTCGACCCAAGCACAAACACGGACACTTCATGTCCTAAAATAGCAAGCTGATTGATCAGATTATAGGAACGGGTACGAATTTGATTCGGAACGTAGGGAACAATATAAGCGATTCTCATAGAGAGGTTCTAATCGGACTTTTCTTTCAGCAAGCGTGCAACAATTTTCTGCGCGGCATAACCGTCTCCATAGGGATTAACCGCTTGAGCCATTGCCGCATACTCCTGCTCATTAGAGAGCAGGCTGAGAGTCTGTTCAACAATCGTATGTGGATCTACGCCGACCACTCGGACTGCACCTGCCTCCACCCCTTCCGGCCGTTCTGTAACCTTACGCAGCACCAACACGGGAACACCAAGGCTGGGTGCCTCCTCCTGAATACCTCCGGAATCGGTCAAAATCAATGCGCTCCGCTTCATAAGATTGACAAGCGATAAATAATCAAGCGGGGGCACAAGAGTGAAGTGAGGATCGTTATCCAGTAATTGATGGACAGGGCCATGGACATTAGGATTTAAGTGTACCGGATATACAAAATGAATTGGCGTTTCGGATTTTCGTGCAATCTCCTTGAGAGCCATACAGATATCCTGAATAGGTGCACCAAAGCTTTCCCGCCGATGCATGGTAACCAAGATCAATCTGGAAGAAAGTGCTTGCCGGTTGGAATCGAACAGCATAGCAAGTGGATGATTAACCGGTGGCTGCCAAGGTAGGGCTGCTACATCCAGCAAGGCATCGATCACAGTATTGCCGGTCATTTCAATCCGATCCTTGCAGATACCCTCTCGGAGGAGATTTTGCAATGCACGCGGTGTCGGTACAAAATTTAAATCGCTTATAGCGTCTACTATGACCCGATTCATTTCCTCGGGAAAAGGATTATTCATATCGCCGGTACGAAGTCCTGCTTCGACATGACCAATTTTTATCTTCTTGTGCCGCGCCGCAATTGCGGCAGTCATGACTGTGGTTGTATCGCCTTGAATCAAAATCCAGTCTGGTTGTAGACTGTCCAGCAATGGCTCCAGTGCACAGATGATTCTTGATACCAATTGATTGAGCGTTTGGTTGGGATACATGACATTGAGATCGTAGTCGGGAACGATATCGAACAAATTCAGGACTTGATCCAGCATCTCGCGATGCTGTCCCGTTACGCAGACTGAACTAACAATCATGCTCTGCCTGCCAAGCTCACGAATCACGGGAGCCATCTTGATCGCTTCCGGTCGTGTTCCAAGGATACTAAGAACTTTAAGCGGTTGCACTATAACCCCTTATGCGCGGTTCGCACCCAGGTGGTCTTCCCTTTTCCAAAGCGGCTGACCAGTGTCAGCCACAGTCTCCAAAGGATGAATACTGGACCGGTTAAAATGACGAAGTAGGCTTTTGCCGGTGCCTTTTCCAAAGCCAGAGCCAGGATGGGATAAAAAAATAGTATCCCCAGGAGTGCCGTCCAAACCATGATCATCCATTGGGATATATCCAGGTTAAACATCTTAAATCCAAGAATATGCAGGATAAGGAAGAACGCCGCGGTTGCAGTAAGTACGGAATAAGAAGGTAAGTACGCTTGGAGTGCCCCATCGAGCATGGCAAAGTTCCTCGTTTTGAGCCCTTTCACAAAGAGCTGCCCGGCAAACTGGCGGTTGGCATCATGAACGCCGCGTATCCAGCGGCTGCGCTGGGCGCGTGCTTGTGTCCAGTTCAACACCGCTTCACCGAAACCCATAGCAGTCGGTTCATAGGCGATCTTGATTCCGTTCAAAAGGTATTTTTGCCGAATTTGATAGTCGTCCGCCAGACCCTCGCCCCATCCGACTCTGCGCAGTACATCGGCACTAAAACAAATGGAGTCACCCATGTTCTTGGCAGACCAACCAAGATTGGTACGACCTAGATTCTGGACACGGTTGTCAATCAGAAACATGGACCAGGTGAGGGATGGGAACCAACCATCGCCAGGGTTGCTGATGATATGCTGTCCTTGGACGATCTGCTCGCCTTTCGCCAACCTCACATCCATGGCACATAAAAAATGCTCGTCGACCCGTGTGTCTGCATCGAAGATGATCACAGCATCATATTTTGGATCTTCCAAGATGCGCTGAAACAACCAGGAGAGCGCCGCGCCTTTGCCACTTCTCGGACCTTCATTACGCTCGTGAACGACAGCTCCGGCACGGCGTGCGAATTCCGCCGTCCGATCAGAGCAGTGATCTGCCACGATATGGATCCTGTATAGATTGGATGGATAGTGCAATTTGAATAGCCTTTGCACCGTATTGGCGATCACTGCTTCCTCGTCATGTGCCGGAATCGCGATAGCAAAAGAATGCGTCGGTAAAAGCCCATGCAGTGTATCAAGCGGTGATGTGCGAATGGATGCAATCAACTGCAGCATTAAATAACCGAGCGGCAAGAGCACCAGACAAAGACCGAGAATTGAAAAAATTAGCATTACTGATTCCTAAGGGAAGTTATCCGTGATCAAACACAAACTTTATGGCTGCACTGTTTCGATCTCATAAGTACCCCACGCTAGAGAGACCCGGGCCATAGCAGCTTACCAAGATGCGTGAAAATTTACAACGATTTACTGCGGTGATATGTTCAGCCAGGAAACCATCATCGAAGCGTTCTCAGATAAGTCGGGCCGGCCCTGTGTACCCCACCACCAGATATAGACTTTCATTTCATTCTGTGCTTCCGGGATCCGGTCAAGCAATTTCTGAGCCTTGTCTAAATCCCCGAGCCAGACGTAACAATATCCTAAATTTTTGATAATACCCCGATGGTTCGGTGTATCTTGATAGGCCGCTTCGAGATTTGCCGCTGCGGATTTAAAATCGCGGCGCAGCATGGAGATTAATCCAAGGCGGTAGTTCGCCGTCTGGTTCTGTGGCTCATACTGCAGTGCAGTTTGCAGTGTGGACTGGGCCGGTTCGAGCCTGGATACAATCTCGGAAGTTTCCCATTGGTTGGTTGGAAAATTCTTGAGCTCAGCTTGTGACATTTGAACCGCGCCCAGGTTTGCATACCAATGCGAGATTACCTTATTGGTGTTTACTCCCAACATGAGAAGGAGCACCAAAACGGGGAGGCTTACCTTTGCCATATTCCATTGGGGCAATGATTTAGGTAGCTGGGCAACTCCATGTTCGGAATGATGTTGTTTTTTCACTCCCATCATCGCCATCCCAAGCGGATAGAACAGCAGCGCGGTCCCATTGCCATTATAGAGATTGTCATAAAACAATCCATAGACCATCATCGCAAGAAGTGCCAGTAGGCTAATCCAATTGACCACGCGCGATTCGTTCGATACGGCTGTTACGATTCTCCGGGAAACAAGCCAGATAGCTGCCAAATAGATGATGAGGAAAACCCCTCCTCCAACCAAGCCCTGCTCGATGGCTACGTCAAGGAATAGGTTGTGACTGTTGCTGAAATAGGGATACGGGATCACAAGTATGTACTGCGAATACAAGCCAGGAAAGGAATTCAACCCCGCGCCGGTGAACGGATAATCTACCAATAAAGGGACACTTCGCTCTGCTAATTCCGCACGAGAATTGCTTCCGTAGCCACTCGCCTCCGGACCTTCCGGAACCTTGGCTGGTCCAAGATAGACAAAGACAACTAAAACAGCAAGATAAACCAGGACCAGAACGGGAAATATACGATTACTTCCGGCGAGGGATTTTGCTAAAGTGGAAACTTTCCATAGTATCCAGAATCCTACAGCACCCAGGACGATCAACTCAACCCCATGCGAAATCGCCAGCAGGAATGTCAAGGAAATAAGCCCGATGACCAAAATCAGAAGGAACTTCAGCGCAAGGGCAATCCCGCCGACAAATTTTTTTCGCAGTCTCCACAACCAGTACAGAGCAAATATGCTGCTGACAAGAAGCAACCCTGAAGTGTTCCCATGATTAAGAGCGGGCCAATCCACTTTTGGTTTGTGCGCCACCCACCAAATGGCAGCGCCGAATCGACTCCTCGTCAAATCGTACGTTAGAAAAAAGTAGATCGCAATGGCAGATGCGAAACAGAAAGAGAGAAAGGATAAAAATCCGAGATTTTGCCTGGGCTGAGCACTTAAAGCATAATAAAGCAATACCGCGCTAACAATGAGCCAGAACTTAATCCAGGCAGCCGATTGATCATAGGCTGCCCAATAGCCAACCCATGCAGTAATCAGGAAGAGCGCGATCAGCCAATCCAATGGTGTACGCTGGAACGGCGCTTGTCTGTCCAACAGCCTCAACATCCATGGCAGTAGCGCTATGAGAGTGAACCAGATCGCTAGCCTTGGGATTAATATCCAGGCAACGCCACTCGTGATCACCACAAGGAGATCGACCAAGGCAAACCAACGATTGTCGACGGGGACGCGCAAGGTTTTTCTCCCGTTAGATTCTTTCGTTTTTACCCGCCTCCCCCAATCGGCGCGCCCTCATCAGACGACGCCCAAAAGAGGTGTTGCAGACCAACATTGAGAGCCGTCTTCATTGTCGACCAGTCATACATTAACATCTTTAGGTAAGTAAAGGCCGGCCCGGGCCGGAAAGCCCATTCACGGAAAGCCCTCTTTTGCCAGTACAGCAAACGCTCTGCAGGTAAGTTTGGATAGTCAAGCACTGTCCCTCTATCCATATCGACCTGTTCCCACCGTGTGCCGGGACGGAACCAGTTGTTTTCCACCACTTCAAAGAAAAATGGAGTTCCCGGGTACGGTGCGGCAACATGGAACAGGGCAATGTCCAGAGGCAGTTTCTTGGCAAAGTCAATGGTTTCCCGAATGGTCGTCTCGGTTTCGCCAGGCAGACCAATAATAAAATAACCCCAATTCATGATACCGGCTTTCTTCGCCCATCGGAGAGCACGTTCGGCCTTGTCAGGATAGGCACCCTTCTTGGCATGCTTGAGGATCTGCTCATTGCCACTCTCGATACCCCACGAGATCAGGCGACAGCCAGCCTTGCCCATCAGTGTCAGAATTTCCTCAACGACAAAGTCCACGCGGCTGTTGCTTGTCCAGTGAATGTTGATCTTCTGTTCGATCATCAGCTTGCAGAGTTCAATGACCTGGTCGCGGCTGACCGTAAAGAGGTCAGAATACATGTGGATGTTGTGGATGCCAAGTTTTTTCAGGTACCACAACTCTTCCATGATCAGCTTGGGCGACCGCAAGCGGGTAGAATACTGGTAGCTCACGTGCTTGATGCAGTATGTACAGCCCGCCGGGCATCCGCGGCTCGTGACGATGAAGGTAAACGGACCTTTGATCAGCGGCATTTTGTACGATTGCAGTGGTAGCAACTCGTGCATCGGGATCGGCATATCATCCAGGTTCGCAACGAACGGTCGCGGGAAGTTCAGGAGGATCTCCCCATCCTTGCGCCAGGCAATGCCCTTGATGCCATGCATGTTGACAGTGCCATCCTCATTGAAAGACGGTTTGTACATGAGGTCATGTCGGTCGAAGATCCCTTTGACCTCGGGCGAACGCTGATCGATCTTGTTTTCCAGATGATCCAACAGGTCACGGATCGTGAGGTCTGGCTCGCCGACCAGGGCAAAATCCAGGCTGGGATAAGGACGCATCGTTTCCACTGGGATTGGTGTGATGTGCGTACCGAAGGCAATGGTCTTGGCTCCACGCGCATGGGCGAGGAAACAGCCATACATATCGTTCTCCAGTGTCGGCGCGGTGAGTTGCGTCAGATAATATTTGGGTTGATATTTATCAAGTAACTTTGTAAATTCAGGCCAGCCCATTCGTTCGGCATTGCAATCAATAACTTTCACTTTGTAAACGGGATGCAGGAGTGCCGCCATTTGAGCCAGGGAGACCTGCGGCCAGACCATGTTCTCACGCGTGCGCCGTCCCACGCGGTGCTGAGTACGAATCCAGAGTCCCCAATCTGGAGTGGGCGGATTGACGAGCATAATATCCACGGCCTCCTCTGACCGCGGAGCAGAAAGTAGGCCTTTTCGGACAATCGCATCCGCGTTGGGGAAAT